>CAIXCO010000016.1 GCA_903917955.1 uncultured Chlorobiaceae bacterium
AGCGCTGTTGAAGTCAGCATCCACGACGTCGTACCAGTATCGGTAACCACTGCATCAGCGGCATAAGCCGTCCCCTGAAACAGCAGTGCTGCCAGCAAAAACAGCAGTGTTGTTAATACTCTTTGCTTCATAACAATTGCAGATGAAAATTAATCAAACCTTAATAATTAATAGTAACGACAGATATGTAATTATTTTTTTAACTAAAACCAAAATATAATCACATTTTGTTACGCATTGGTAGTTTTTTCGGTGGCATGACGCAAAAAAGCCCGGGAGCTTGTTCATGCTCCCGGGCTTTTCTATTCCTCTCAAAAAGATGTAGCCGCAGTTACTGTCTGACAAGAAAAACGCCAAGATCTTCCAGCAATGCCTGCAGATCCTCTTCATGCTGAACCTCATCCTGGAGAATCTGTACCGCAAGATTATAGGTCACCGGGTCTTTCATTCCAATCTCCTCAATGATACGGTTATAGACATTAATCGCACACTGCTCACCAGCGATGTTCTGTTCAAGTATCATTTTCACAAAGGGATCATCAGGAGCAGCATAACCGCAGTTCGACAAGGTAAACCACTCAAGGGGAGAGGTGACCGGTCTTCCGCCAAGCTGAATAATCCGTGCCGTCACCATATCGGCATGACGAAGCTCATCGGCAGCATGTTGCAAAAGTTCCGCAATCACCGCATCTTTCATTGGCCCCTGAACCACCTTTGCTCCAAGCCAGTACTGATAATAGGCAAGCCACTCGTCAGCAAATGCCTTGTTGAGCAATTCAAGAACACGGGGAAGATGCTCTCCAACAATTTCACGACCTCTTGTACCCATTTAGCAGACTCCTTTTTAATTGTTTGTACAACAAGTTTACTTCCTCTCAGCAATAAGCTCTGCAAGAGCATCAGAGAGTTTGGGATAACGGAACACAAAACCTTGCTGCTGCAAAAAAGCGGGCTTCACCCTCTGTCCTTTCACCGCATACTCACCCCCTTCGCCCAGCAAAAGCTGAACCACAAACTCTGGCACCGGCAAGAGGGATGGACGGCCAAGAACCGCTCCAAGCACACTGGCAAACTCTTTCATGGAAACTGGCTGAGGAGTGACAAGATTGATCGCTCCACGGTAAGCCGGATTGTCGAGTGCTTCGATAATGCAGGCAATCTCATCATCGACATGAATCCATGAAATGCACTGACGGCCTGAGCCAATCGGCCCGCCAAGCAAAAAACGGAAGGGTGTGATCATTTTCTGCAGCATCCCGCCTCTTGTCGACAAGACAATACCCGTCCTCAATAAAACAAGACGTACACCAAACTTTTCTGAAGCAAGAGCCTCCCGTTCCCAATCAAAACAGATTTTTGCAAGAAAATCACTCCCGGCCTTGCCCGACTCGGCCAGTTCAGGAGTATCGCTACAACTGGAAAAAGAGCCATAGTAACCAATGGCCGATGAAGAGATAAAGACCTTTGGTTTTTGCGGCGCATCGGCGATGGCCGAAACGATGTGGCGGGTACCAAAAATTCTCGAATCATAGCACTCCGCCTTGTGAGCCTCATTCCAGCGGCTTTCCAGCAACGGTTTTCCTGCAAGATGAATTACCGCCTTCGCCCCGTCAACACAACCTCTCCACTCTCCGCTCTCCATCCCGGAATCC
>CAIXCO010000017.1 GCA_903917955.1 uncultured Chlorobiaceae bacterium
ATCAAGTATTATTCTGCAAATCAACTGGTAGGGACGATGGTAGAGCTTGGTATCTTGCATGAAGAAACCGGATGGCAACGGAACCGGGTTTTTGTTTTCCGCAAGTATCTTGATGTTTTTATTGACAAAAACTAAACAAGCCGAATCTTATTGTGTTTTTCATATCTATAAACACAATAAGATTCTTTTTATTGTGTTTATCATAGCTATAAACATAATAAGATTCTTTTTATTGTGTTTTTCATGCTCAATCAAGCTTCCAGAATAACGAAATCAACACCGTCGAGCAGATGGTTCTCGACACCCAGATTACAGCTACCGCACAAACCGCCGCTATGTCGGCGAAACCCACGGGTTGATTGCCGCTCAGGATTGCCTGCCTGACAACAACACTCGCGACAAGTTTGCGGCTGAATACTCGGTGCTCTCCATACTTTGGGAAGCCTTGTCACCCGACCACGCTCTCGAAGCTTATGAGGCAGAGTACAAGTGGCTGACCCAGGTGTATGAATCGGTAAAGCCGCCGAGCGGGAATGGCAAACTGGGCTGGTGATGGATGCAGATGTGCTGGAAAGTCTGCTCGAATCAAGGGAGCCCACTGTGATTTACTTTTTTGCTGATGTTGGTGATGGCGGAACGGGATTGTATATTATGGCGAAATGGTAGTGTACAGTATGGCGGTACGGTAGTGTAGCGACATAGAATGTGGGCATAAAACAACAGGACAAAAATGCACACGTATCAGAGAAGGGTGGTAGATGACGAACTCGACGAACTGATGCCGATGCTCCCTGCCATCGCACTGGAGGGAGCCAAGGGTGTAGGGAAAACAGCTACTGCTGAGGGGCGGTGTCGAACCGTATTTCGGCTTGACGAGCCAGCCCAGCGTGCCATCGCCGAAGCGGACATGGCACTGCTCTTAACTCAGCAATCGCCGATGCTTCTTGATGAGTGGCAGCGAGTGCCATCTGTACGCGATCAAGCGCCAGGGCGTTTCCTGCTGACCGGATCTGCCGGACCAGTTGCGCCACCAACCCACTCGGGAGCCGGACGAAATCGCCGCCCGGACGGGATCGCCGTTATTCCTGCGGCATTGCTTGGGCCATGAACACCAATGAGCAAGGCAAAAGCGGCTCTGACCGAGCTCCTAGCTGAGGTAAAAAATATAACAACGCCAATGGTTGTTGAGCGAATCGTGACCGACATCGACGAAATTGTCCGTCTGGTTCGTTTCCCTGGATGGCAAAGCACCAAAGCCGGAGAGCGCGAAGTGCAAAGGGCGCTCCGCAAAGTGATTTACGTGAAATACCAGATCAAAGAGCAGGACTTGTTTGACAAGGCTTATGGGTATATCCGGCAGTACTATTGATAAATCGAAAGCGAATACTTCCCTACCCCTACCCTATCCTCCTGTGATGTTGATAGCTCAGTCACATGAGGTGGCTGTGCTCACGTACTGTGCCGTTATGGGACAACAGCGCCTGTTATGGCAGTATTAGCCATCAATCCCCCTTTGCATCAATTACCCATCAATTATATTTTATAGAAATAACTGATTTAATAATAATGATTTAATCATAGCCACAACGCCTATTCAATCATATCCATCAATTACCCATCAATGAAAAATTCAAGCCCAGAAAGGGACATACTTCATCAGCTTCCGGGCGGCATCTTCATCGAAGGGCTTTAGTACACCTGCATCTACAGCCTCTCGAATGTAGCGAGACACTGCCGCTTTATTCTTTTCTTCAACTCCGAATCTCTCGCGTAACGACGCATTGGTAAGAAACTCCCTCGACACATACTTAAGACACGCATGCAGATAACAGGCCCGGACACGCTCTGCCTTGTCCATGGCAATAAGAGGTTTATGCGCAAACAAAACTACCCGAGTAAAACCCTCAGGCACCTCAAACAATGGTGCTGGCAACTGGTAGATCTCAATCTGAGCAATCACCTTGTCGATACCGCTCCCGCGCTCTTCGCAAATACGAAACCGACGCATCATCGATGCCAATGTTTCATTCCGGGATTTTGGAGGCGTATCCACGAATCGCTGAGTATCCACCAGTGGCTCTCCAGGATTTGTAATCTCAATGCGATCATCAAATATCTCAACCATTGGACCAGCACCGGTAACAAAGAAAGCTTGATGAATAAGGGCATTGGCCACCAGCTCTCGTACAGCAAGCTCGGGAAACACCGCGACTGTTTTACGCAGAGCTTTTTCAATGACTTCATTGACAGGCAAGAGCCCGTGGATATAGGTGATAAGTCCTTCGAAACCGCTGGCGTAACCTTTGCTAATCTCCTGTTCCCTTAACGTATCAGTCCGACCACCTCCACGGTACTGAATAACTCGTATAGCTTTACGTTTAAGCTGCGGAAAGTCACCCAGCTTCTTGGCAAAAAGGATAGCGCCCAGATTGGTAAGATCCCATCCCCCAGCCTCACAAGCCCGGATAAGATTATCGTTTTTTAGTGCCGTAAGTATTCCTTCCCGATTGGCAGGAAGCGGCAGTTCCAAAAGATCGAAATAGACTGTATAATCAAGCATCCTCAACACCTCATCAGAGGAAATATGCTCTACAGCAGGCAAATCCTCAAAAAGCGTATGATCAAGAATACGCCAAAGTTCTCGTTCGCGTTCAGGGGCGTCTTTAAGTGGCTTTTTAACCTGACCGACCCGAATAAAAGCTTCATTCTGAAAACGCACTGGATGCCGGAAGGCACGGCCAATCTCTAAAAGTACCACCGAATGACCATCCAGGTTTAGCTCAAAAAAAACAAAATGAATCTTCGGGCTGAGCAATCGAAGCAGCCATGTCTCTAATGGCTCATGGCCTTTCCTTGCAGATGCTGGAGAAAAACTTGTACCCGTAAAAACATGCGATACATCCTCAACACACCAAACCATATAGGCAAAAGCCTTGCCGTTCAGAGCTGCTGCGTTGGACAGAGCAGAAATATATTCGCCGATAAGATATGGCTCCTGATTGTTGCCCTTGAACTCAACCCACTCGGTTTCATACGGCAGCTTACACAATTCTCGCACCAAACCGTCCACATATTCATTGCTTCGAATACCAATCATGTTAATAGCTCCTCGTTGCAACTGTTAGAACCAGTTTTATTAACAAAACAAAGTGCCGTATAAGCAAGCAAATGGAGTGAGTGCAAAGAGCGATCAGCAAAAGAACGTTCGAGTGGCAAATCGACCATAATCTGGAAAATAGAATTGAGCATATTTATCATTCTGCATCATATAAATTATAACCTTACAACAAATCTCTCAAAGACATTCCAACACCTATTGCCTATGGCATCATGTATACTTTAAACAGATTCAGCACTCCTCCGCAAGAACTGTGTAA
>CAIXCO010000018.1 GCA_903917955.1 uncultured Chlorobiaceae bacterium
AGCAACCTGCTGTGTCGACGGGATATTGGTGACCGTGGTGGAAAGGCTAAAGAGCTGGTGAATATTGCTGTGGAAGACCGGTTACAGATCAGCAGAAAGGAAAGTCCGGATCTTCCATTACTTCTCTATTATGGATCTGGCAGGTTATGGGATATTCACCGGAATATTGAGACAGAAAAACCTCGTTCGCAACTGGATGCCTACCGGTTTTGCCTTGACCCAAAGTCTGATCAGAAAGCCTTTGAAAAGTGGTTTAAAAAGCTGTCGTTTTCCGAGCTTCAAAAAAAACAGATGAGCGTTGCGCTTGAAGTGGTAAAAACCGCTGTATTGTCCTGTATTCCGGATGCCGTGCGTTTTTTCCATGATGTTGATAACGATTTGATTCTGATTGATTTGAAAACGAGCGGTTTGATGCCATTCAACAATCTGAGTGATGGTTACCGCAATATGGTGGGAATGGTCGCGGATATTGCACATCGCGCTTCACGCCTGAATCCTCAGTATGGACCAGATGCGGCACGCGAGACATCCGGTGTTGTTCTGATTGACGAAATTGATCTTCACCTGCACCCCTCATGGCAGCGCCGCGTTGTGGGTGACTTGCAGAAAGCATTTCCAAAGCTGCAATTCATTGCCACCACACACTCTCCCTTTATTTTGCAATCGCTTGATCCCGGTGAAGTCATTGACCTTGATCAGGCCAATGACCTTCAGCGGATAGCAGCCGCTCCGGCAGGTATCGCTGCTCCCGGGCCGGGCCACGAATTCAGCAGCCGTCCGATTGAGGATATTGTTGAAGAGGTTATGGGGGTGCCTGTTCCCCAACGAAGCAGGCGATATCAGGAAATGTATGACGCTGCCAAAGAGTACTATCGGGTACTTCAGCAGGCACAGGGGGCGGACGAAAAGGTGAAAGCTGAGTTGAAAGCACGACTCGATGAACTGTCAGCTCCATTCAGCGATAACATTGCTTACCATGCATTTCTCGAAATGGAACGTCTGGATGCCGGGCTTGGTCGATTACACAAGCCGGAGGATAAGTAATGCGTCCAATTGTAAGCGTCAACAGACCAAAGCATCAACGACGATATCAGGCGCAAAGCTCATAACCTTATCAAGTTGACCGGATTGGATAAAGTTCCGACCAATGATCCACAAGCATCTGACAGACGTTGGCAGAATCGGAGAGAGTGCTGGGATATTGCGGAACGAGCAAAAGAACGACTTGCCCGGAACTACAATGAAGATTTTAAGGGGCAGATAATTGATACTGCTTGCGCCAAAGGCTTCTGGAGTGTCTGGATGACTGTCTTCAAGGATGATGCTGATATGCTGGACCGACTGATCCGGGCATTCCCGGGAACTTGTTGCGATTGTTTTGACTTTACTGCCGCCTTGGCGCCGGTCGTTCGCTCCGGTGGGCAGTGCTGATAAAGGAGATTTGATGAAGCAGAATGCTGAGAGGAAGGAGGCTATTCACTATCGGTTGCCGATGCAATTTTTGAAGGGGTAAGACTCACGGCAAAGGCGCTTGTCTGAAACGGGGGAGGCCGCTCTGGGGTCTGTTTCGGGCTGATGTTTTGATGGCCTGAAATTGTTTGTTATACTTCAAAAAAACAGTTATTTCGACAAGGCAAGTAAGCGGTCAACAACAAGTCGCTCCGTAATATCAAGTCATCAAAGCCTGATTTCTTGATGTGTGTTTTTTTTATTACGGAATCAACGCTTGTAAAGCGCTTATCATTCTGTCATTTCGAACGTTAGTGAGAAATCTTGATTATGGTGCTGTAAGATTTCTCCTCACTTCGTTCGTCGAAATGACAAGGTAATAAGTACTTAGCAAAAAATTATTCCGTAATTCCGTATCAAACATAGCTTGAGTCATGAGCACCTTGGCTATTTTATTACGGAATCAATTACTATGGAGCGCTTACTGCTCAAGAGTTGAGGTGTAACGGGGTGCGAGTGATCCATATTTTATGATACTCAAAAACAGCAATCGAGGTATGTATGAGTATAGCAGAGGCCATTATTAAAGATGTACAAGCATTGTCAGAATCGAAACAGGTAGAAGTGCTTGATTTTGTAAAATATCTACGCTCACAGGCAGAAAAACAGGAGATAAAAGATTTGGCTGATTTTTCCTTATCCTCCGCGATGCGAGGGATGGAGGATGAAGAGGTACCATATTCGCTCAATGATAT
>CAIXCO010000019.1 GCA_903917955.1 uncultured Chlorobiaceae bacterium
ACATCACTTTTTACGGTGATTGAAAGTTCACCATCAGTAGCAAAAAGAGTCAGGCTGCCAGACTCAATGGACAAGTGAACATTTTCAAAACGGGCATCAATGGCTTTTGCGGGTATAGCTTGCGCAACTTTACCAATGGCATCCTGTAATTGACGGATTGAAGAGGTTAATTTCATCTGCTCCAACTTTAGCTATTTAATAATATTTATAAAAAAATTGTTGTTGTTGTTGACTGTGTGGATATCTGGATAACTTCAGATACTTGTTTTGTAAATAGCTTTTTAAAAATCATTTAGCCACGGAAGCGTCTCGCTCTGATATGTTGATAACCTGTGTGTTTGTGCTACCACGCTTTGTTTATGGCTTGTTGATATCTGTTGATGATATTTTATAGTGTTGATAACCTGGTAGTTGTCAACACTATGTCCACAATATCTCAACACGTTATACACAAGAACAGTTACATCGAGAGTATCTCTATTCTTTTTTTGATCTCTTCTATTTTTTTTCGTTCATCTGCCATGGTATCAACTTTTTTGGTGATGGTGTTAACAGCATGAATTACTGTGGAGTGATCCCTTCCTCCGAAATGCAGACCAATCGTCTTGAGTGATGAATCGGTCATAAGTTTTGAGAGATACATCGCAATCTGGCGTCCTACGGCTATCTCCTTTTTTTTTGATTTTCCTTTCAGGTCATTTGGTGTGATCGAAAGGTATGAGCATACTGCTTTTTCGATGGTGTCGAGGGTAAGTCGTTTGGTTGTATGCCGGATAATGTCTTTCAGTGTTGATTTTGTAAACTGAAGATCAATCTCCCTGTTATCAAGAGATTGGGCTGCGAGCAGTTTAACAATACACCCTTCGAGCTCTCTTACATTTTCGGTAACATTGGTTGCAATGAATTCAATGACAGCCTCATCAAGATTCACTCCACTCTGATGGAGCTTGCTGAGGATAATGGCCTTGCGCGTTTCATAGTCAGGAGGTTGAATATCTGCTGAAAGTCCCCAGTTAAAGCGTGATATAAGGCGATCTTCAATGCCTTTGATATCTTTTATTGGTCGGTCAGCTGAAAGAATAATCTGCTTGTTTGACTGATGGAGGGTGTTGAAAATATGAAAAATCTCTTCCTGTGTTTTTTCTTTGCCTGAAAAAAATTGAATATCATCAATAATCAGGACATCGATTGAGCGGTAAAAAGAGGAAAATTCCTGGATTTTGCCGTTCTGAATGGCGTTGACAAAGTCGATGGCAAATTTTTCGCTGGAAACATAGAGTACCCTTTCTGAAAGCCTGTTTTCTCGGACGCTATTGCCGACAGCCTGCATCATGTGTGTTTTACCAAGTCCTACACCACCGTAAATAACCAGTGGATTAAAGGCGTTGAGTCCAGGACTTTGCGCAACCGATTTTGATGCGGCAAATGCAAGTGAGTTGCAATCTCCACGGATGAGGGTATCGAAGGTGTACTTGGTATTCAAGTGTGTTTCAAAGCGGGCAAGATTTTTTTCAAACTCCTCAGCGCTTTTTGTCTGCTTCTCTGTTGCACGACTGGCAGCAATAAAATCGCCGTTCATGGCATTCTGGTGCGGTAATTCTATTGTGACTGGTTGCCCTTGTGATTTATCCATAACAATTGAATACATCAGTTTTGCATCGGGTCCAATCACATCCTTAAGGGCAAGTTTCAAAAAAGAGGAATAATTTTCTTCTATCCACTCATAAAAAAACTGGCTTGGAACTTCAATAGTCAGCTCACTTCCTGAAAAGCTCAACGGCTTAATTGGAAAAAACCAAGTCTTGAATGCCAAAGGATTTATTTTTTCCTTGATGGCACTAAGGCAGGATTCCCAGACTTGTTGCTCCATGGAGGTGCTTTTCTGAGGTTTTGTCTGCGGGTTTCCTTGAGATGGTTTCAACGTAACTTCAGGCATAAAAAACGGAGATTTGAGGAGTAAGAGTTGATGCTGCTAACCCTGTCAACATTCACTGTGCACAAGTTAGTTTTTTATGTGGACAAAAAACAATTTCCTTTCTGAAAAATCAGTTGTATGAGGAGTGTTGTTGAGGACGGGTTTTCAACAGTGTAAGTTATTTTATTTGTTTGGTTTGGTTCGAAACGCTCTCCAAGTAGTCAACATGTGTTGATTCTTTTTGATCGGCACCCTGTTTGGGTTTTTAGGGGGTTTGTTTTTTTTGTCCACAAGTTATCCACATTGTTGATAACTTGTGGAGGTTCCTCTGTTTTTGCCTTCTCGCTGCCACTGTTTCTCTCGTGAAGAGCGTTTTATTCTTGTTTGAGGAGTGATCAGGGGGCGGAACCATTTGTTAATGATTGTTCATTGTGTTAAATTGCGAGCCCTGTAATTTTGAACGTACATAAACAAGTGTGGAGCTTTAAGCGATGAAAAGAACCTATCAGCCGCGGAATAGAAAAAGAAGGAACAAGCACGGATTCCGTGAGAGAATGTCGACCAAGAATGGCCGGAAAGTGCTGTCAGCAAGAAGAGCCAAAGGGCGTCACTCGCTTTCAGTAAGCAGTGCAATGGGTACGGCAGGTCAATAGGCTGGCTGTGAGAGTGCCAGAATCAAAAAACAATACTCTTTTCGAGTTTTGAGCAAGTTGCACGTGCATTCTCTCGGCAAGCATGAGATTTTGAGAAAAAAAATGCCGATTTCACTTCTTTTCAAGACAGGAAGAAGTACGAAGGGTAATTTTTTAAGAATTGTGTATGCCTCCCTTACGCTTGAAAACATTTTTTTTCAGGGAGTTCCAGCCATTTTGTTTGCGGTGAGTAAAAAAACAGTCCCTTCTGCTGTTCATCGCAACAGGGTCAAGAGAATGATGAGAGAGGCTTACCGGCTTGAGAGACCGTTGGTAGAAAGTAGAGCAGAGAGCGAGCATGAAGGGAGTGCCAGTGAAATGCTCTGCATCGCTTTTCTGTATATGGGTAGACGAAAGACTTTCCCGGACCTTGAAGCATTCAGGGAGGAGATCAAGGGATTAATGGCAGGTATGATTTTTTCCTGAACCTTGACTGGTTGGCTCAATGGTGAGGTCACGAGTTTTTTTACCGGATAAAGGGATATGAAGAGCATGAGTAGCTTGAAGTTTTTCAACCAGGTACCGATAGCGCTGATAAAATTTTACCGGGCCTTTCTGTCGCCATTGTTCGGCCCGTCCTGCAAATATTTTCCCACCTGTTCCAGTTATTCGCTCGAAGCTTTTCAGAAGCATCAATTTTTTTATGCGTCATGGCTAACGGTTTGGCGTATTCTTCGGTGCAATCCCTTTTCAAAAGGGGGATTTGACCCGGTTCCTCCTGTATCTATAAACAAAAAAAACTTTTCTCGTAAAACTAAAGAGAGTGGTAATGGATAGAAATTCAATAACCGGCCTTGCAATTATAGCCGTGATCATGATGGTCTGGCTTCAATTTATGTCGCCGGATAAAAAACAGGTTCCGCCAGCAACGGCTGTAAAAACAGAGCTGGCAGAGCCGCAAACCACGGTTGTACCAGTTTCTGCGACAGATTCCTTTGGACTTTTTGCCGCTTCTTCTGGTGGTGAGGAAAAGCTGCTGAAGGTCGATAATGATCTTTTTCGGGCAACACTCTCTTCAAAGGGTGCTACGCTGAAGTCTCTTGTACTCAAAAAGCACCTGGATGGCAATCGCCAGCCCTTTGATCTTGTCAGTAACTCGAAAAACGGGGCAATTTCGCTGCTTTTTCTTACCCGTGAAGGCAAGAGAATTGATACCCGCGACCTCTATTTCAGCAACGTCACCCTCGATACTCTTCGCACTATCAGTGGAAAAGAGAGTTATGCAGTTCGTTACCACCTTGAGGTGGCTCCCGGGCAGGCTATCGATATTACCTACGGGTTTAGTGGAGAGAGTTACAAGGTAGACTACGATGTCAAGCTGACGGGATTTGCCAATGCACTTGCAGGAAATGAGTACCAGTTGCAGTGGGATGGCGGAGTACCTTATACTGAAAAAAACCGTCCGGACGAAGCGCAGAGCGCATTGGCCAGTGCCTACCTTGGCGGAAGTATGGTAAAGCTTGATGCAAGCAAAGAAAAAGAGTCTTATCGTGAAGAACAATCAGGTGAGGCGCAGTGGGTTGCTGTCCGTAACAAGTATTTTGTTGCCGCGCTGATTCCTCATGGACGCTCAGCCGGTATTTACCTCGACGGAAAAAGAGAGACGGGCAACGATTATGAGAATTACCTTGCAGCGTTGAAGATGGCCGTTCCCGTAACCGGTGGAGTGATTGAAGACAAGTTCAGTCTCTACCTCGGGCCGCTTGACTACAACGTTGTCAAAGCAGAAAAGGTCAACCTTGAAAAAATCATGGATTTTGGCTGGGACTGGTTGACCAGGCCTTTTGCCGAATATATCATTCTGCCGGTTTTCAACTGGATGAATGGCTTTGTCGGTAATTATGGGCTTATCATCATTATTTTTGCCTTCCTCATAAAGCTGGTCACCTATCCCCTTTCAATGGCTTCGACGAAGTCGATGAAAAAAATGTCGGCCCTGCAGCCTGCGCTCAAGGAGCTTCAGGAGAAGTACAAGGATAACCCCGCAAAGCTGCAAAGCGAGCTTGGCCGGATTTACAAGGAGGCTGGAGTAAACCCGATTGGCGGCTGTTTGCCCGTGGTGCTACAGATGCCACTGCTCTTTGCCATGTTCTACGTTTTCCGTTCGTCGATCCAGCTTCGCCAGCACAGCTTCCTCTGGGCAAAAGATCTTTCGGTGCCTGATTCGATTTTCGATTTTGGTTTCGCCATC
Source organism: uncultured Chlorobiaceae bacterium (assembly GCA_903917955.1). Classification (GTDB taxonomy): domain Bacteria; phylum Bacteroidota; class Chlorobiia; order Chlorobiales; family Chlorobiaceae; genus Chlorobium. The sequence goes on from CAIXCO010000019.1 coordinate 4,799, forward strand.
CCCATGTATGGGAGCCATATTGCGGTTTTCCCTATTCTTATGGCCGTGACGGTGTATTTGCAGCAGAAAATTACCCCGACGACGCAGAGCAATGAACAGATGAAGGTGATGATGTACATGTTCCCTGCCATGATGTTGCTCTTTTTCAACAACATGCCTGCCGGTCTTGGACTCTACTATCTGATGTTCAACATCTTCAGTGTTGCGCAGCAGTATTATATCAACAAGACCACGACGGCTGCCGACATGCCGCAAGTGAATCTTGGCCTTGCTCCTTCCGGTCCAGCGAGGAGACAGAAAAAAGGGGGAGCGAGAAAGTAGGTACGATGATGGCGCCCATTGAGCAGTTTGATGTGTGGCTTTTTCGGTTGTTGAACCTTCACCTGGTTCATCCGTTAACCGATGAACTCATGGTCTTTCTGACCAACGGGCGCATGTCATGGCCTGTTTTTGTTCTTGCCGCCCTTTTCATGGTTGCCCGAAAGGGAAAAAATGGCTTTTTGGTTCTTTTTCTTGCCCTTCTTGCTGTTGGCTTTGCTGATTTTGTGGCTTCAGGCATGTTCAAGCCCCTTGTTCAGCGTATCCGGCCCTGCTTTGCCCTCGATCATGTTCGCCTGCTCATCAGCCAGCCGCACAGTTATTCCTTTGCCTCCTCCCATGCCGCAAATTCTACGGCTGCGGCAACGGTGACCTGGATTTTTTTTCATCGTGGCGTGCTGGTTGAAAAGCTCTTTACCTGTACCATGATTCTTCTTGCGTTGGCCATCTCCTTTTCGAGGGTCTATGTCGGCGTTCACTACCCTGGCGACGTTCTTGCAGGCATGGTGATTGGGGTGTTCAGCGCAATCTTCATCTATATCCTCTTTTCCTGGCTTTTGAAAAATATCCTCCAGCCCCGTCTGATGCGCAAAGAGAGTCGCAGTCATGGGTGAACATTACTGGGGTATAGACCTTGGTGGTACCAAAATTGAGGCGGTGGTCACCTTGCACTCCATGAAGCCAGTGATTCGTCGCAGAATCGCTACCGAGGCATCTGGAGGTTACAGCCATATTCTTGAGCGTATCAGGAGTTTGATTGAGATGATCTCTTTGGAATCCGGTATTGCGCCCCCTTCATTGATCGGCATCGGAACTCCCGGACGCTATGATGCCGTGCAAGGAGTCATGAAAAATTCCAATACCGTCTGCCTTAATGGCAGCAACCTGAAAGATGATCTTGAGCGTCATCTCAAGAGAGCCATTGTGCTCGAAAATGACGCAAACTGCTTTGCGCTGGCCGAATCCATGCTGGGCGCAGGTGCATCACTCATGCGCGACCCCTCAAAGCTCGCATTTGGCATTATTCTCGGAACAGGTGTGGGTGGAGGCATTGTTTGTGGCGGCAAAGCCCGCCGTGGCGCACACGGCATTGCCGGAGAGTGGGGGCACAATGAGATCGTACCAGACGGTGAGCCTTGCTATTGTGGCAAGCGAGGCTGCGTCGAAACGGTTCTCTCCGGCCCGGCGCTTGAGCGTTATTATCAGCAGTTGAGCGGCAGCTTTAAGCCGCTTGAGCAGATTGCTTCAGATTGTGCCTCAGATGGAGCTGCGGCTGAAACCATTCAAAGACTGCTTTTCTATTTTGGCAAAGCGCTCGCAGCGGTCATTAATATTATTGATCCCGATTGCTGCATTATCGGAGGAGGAGTGGGCCGTGTAGAGCAGTTGTATTCACCGCAGGCGGTTCAGGCCATAGAGAAACACCTCTTTAACAGCGAACTCCGCACTCCCCTGATAAGGCCGCTGCTCGGCGACAGCGCCGGGGTTTTTGGAGCTGCGTTGTTGACATCTCCGTTGTAAACAGAGTAACCGGCATCTGCCTGGTTTACATTCTTTTTCTGGCCGAGTCAACGATCTCTTTAATGAGTTCGTTGAAACTGATTCCGACTTTTCTGCACATAATCGGTAAATCGGAATGAATATAATGCAACCCAGGCAAAGGATTTACTTCAATAAAACCAGGCTTGCCCTCTTTATCGAGCCGAATATCAACACGTCCAGCATCCTTACAATGAAGTGCCCTCCATACTTGCAGTGCCATCTCTCCACATTGCGCTGAAACCGCATCATTGACCATGCTGTATTCAACGCTGCCCTCATAGTGTTGCTTGTTATCGTAAGCATAAGTGTTGCTGTCGGCATTGCCTAAAAGAATAATTTCCATAACACCAGCAATTTTTGCCTCGTTTTCAGAGCCAATAATTCCAACAGTAAATTCTCTTCCTGGCAAATACTTTTCAACCAATACTGGTTGATTAAAATTTGTTAATAATTTAGCACAAACAACTTGTAACTCTTGTATTGTAGCAATTCTTGAGGAGTGGTCGATACCTTTGCTTGATCCTTCGGCCAACGGTTTTGCAAATACCGGAAATTCAAGCTGAAACGTTGCAAAGTCGGCCTCTTTTGTTATTATTGCAAAATCAGGAGTATTGATTCCAAAATCTCTCACTACTCTTTTCGTCATCGCTTTATCGAGAGTTAAGGATAAAATCATGGGATCGGAAAACGTATACTTAATGTTGTACGCATCAAGCAACGCAGGCACTTGCGCCTCACGCCCAACTCCATACATTCCTTCGGCAATATTAAATACCAAATCCCATCTCTTTCCCTCAAGAAGTCTCGCCATTAATTTTTTTACATTACCAATTCTTTCGGTTTGATAACCATTGGCTTTAAGAGCATTTTCAAGGCCTTCAACAGCATCTTCCTTGTCGAACTCCGCAGTCTCTTCCATACTGTAGCCTTCTGCTACATATTCACTTCGTAAATCAAAGGTTAATCCAATATTCATCTCTCAGTATTTGCTGCATAATAAAAAAAATCCATTCCCAAGTATTCTAAATTTAGAGCATCGCTACTTTTTCAAACATTGAACTCATCTTTTTTGCATTTCTGCAATCTTCACAATCGCATTGTGATTCATAAGCATCAGGCTCCTGGTAAACGGCAATCTCTCCCTTGAAATTTCTTAATGTCACACTGTTTTTTTCTGTTTTGATGGTATACTCTGGCATAATCGGGATTTTTCCTTTTCCATCAGGAGCATCAACCACGAAAGTAGGGACGCAGAGACCTGTTATATGACCTCTTAACCCTTCAATAATCTCAATACCTTTTTCAACAGAGGTGCGGAAATGATACAATCCTTCGGATAAATCGCACTGATACAGGTAATAGGGGCGAACTCTGATTTTTACAAGCCCTGTTACAAGTCGTTTCATCACACCAACACAATCATTGACACCTGCAAGCAAAACGGTTTGATTGCCCAGGGGAATCCCGGCATCAGCAAGTTTTATACAAGCGCTTGATGATTCTGGAGTTATTTCACAAGGGTGATTAAAGTGGGTATTTATCCATAACGGATGATATTTTTTAAGCATGTTTACAAGATTATCAGTAATGCGTTGTGGCAGTACCACAGGAATACGGGTTCCAATTCGTATAATTTCTACATGCTTGATATTTTTAATTCTACTGATAATTGATTCGAGACGGGAATCAGAAAGCATCAGCGGATCACCGCCCGACAACAACACATCTCTGACCTCTTTATGATTCTCAATATAGCTTACTATTGCCGCAAGTTTTATTTCATCCAGTGTCTGGTCAGTTTTTCCCACAAGTCGGCGTCTTGTGCAATAGCGGCAATACATTGCACATAAATCAGTAACCAAAAGAAGAACTCTATCCGGATATCTGTGAATTAATCCGGGAATTGGAGAATAGATATCTTCATGTAATGGATCATATTGGTCTTCATCATGGGTGTGTAACTCATGAATTGCCGGAATGGCTTGCCGTTTAATGACATCGCCGTCAGCTTTTTTGTTGATTAATGAAAAGTAATATGGCGGAATAGACATTTTAAACTTATCAAGGCATTGATCAACAGCCTGCTCTTCTCCATTCAAAAAATCATAATATGGCCTCAGCGTTTCAATACTGTTAATACTATTTTTAATCTGCCACTCCCATTGGTTCCAATGCTTTGTATTGGCAAAAGTTGTACAATCGCTCTTTTTTTCGGTTGACATATCTGTGATAGTAGTAGAAAGTTTGTGGTTTTAAAAATCTGACAACACCCATCACAATCAAAAATCATTGTTACTGCCAGCCAGAGGCCCTTGTGCCATAAAAAAATGCTCCTCAAAACTCTCTTGAGACGAGTTCTCTTAACATACAGGGAACCAGGCGCCGCACTTATAGGAAAATGTCAATTCCGTATTTTCCTCTATATCAAAAAGTGCAATAATCTTGACTAATTTTAGCTCGTAATCATTTTCTATTCTTGTATTTGGTGTCTCTGAGTGATTTATAAAACTTATAAGGCCCAACGCGATACAATCCAGTTCATCTTTCCAGGATATTGAAAAATCATCCAGCTCGCTCTTCTTTATGAGGTCATAGGTAAATACAAGCACATGATTGCTACAGATAACCTCCCCTTTTTGAAATGATTTAGATGTAAACACACATCGCCCTTTATTTTCATGTAACCTGACATGAACATGTGAATTAAAATTCAAATATTCATTCACGATTGTATAACTTTTCATAGCATTTTATTTTTTTAATCTTTATTCACTTGTGGTCAAAATATAAATTGACAGTATTGACTGGCCAGGTAACGGGAAGAGTTGATAGCCGATGATCATGTGTGGTTCGCTTTTGAATCATTTCAAGAACACTATGATACGCTTTTTTTCTGCGTTTTCACTACAATATCCCAAGAACTGTTGTATCTTCCTGTATAGTGACACATGGTCAAACAAGTCATAGAGTTCATCCTGATACTTTGAGCGCTTATGAATATTGGTGTTGTTACCATTTATTACAATTACACGAATTTAGGCTGTACTCTCCAGGCATATTCTCTTGTTCGTCATCTTAAGCGATACTGCACGGCCGTTGAGGTGGTAGATCAGCGTTACCCCGGAAAGTTATTGGCTATCGGCAAACCGCGTAATCAATCGGCGCTGACCCAGGTCATGTTCATTGAAAATAATCTCCCCAGAAGTCGCACCTTCCTTACCGACGATCATGCTGCTGCTGAAGCTTACATGG
>CAIXCO010000020.1 GCA_903917955.1 uncultured Chlorobiaceae bacterium
AAAAATCAAGGCGACCGTGGAGACAAGGCCGAGGGAGTAGTCGGATGCCGAACTGTTGTAAATGGTAAGGCTCCATGCCGGGTTGAGGCTCGAAACAAGCAGGCGCGGGTAGAGCCCCATGAAGATGGTAATGGTGGAGAAAGCGATGGCGATAGAGGTCATAAAAAAAGCCCAACCGCTTGCATTTTTTTGCAGCAGAAAGATCACTGAGATGAGTGCCAGCACACTGAAGACCGGAATGGTGCCAGGATTGATACCAAGGTGGCCGAAGAGGTCAGTTTCGGCGCTGGAAAAGATCATGAAGAGGATGCAGAGGAGGGTCGCTGGAGCCCAGAGCTTTTTGGCGAAGCTCATAGCTCTCTGTTGAAGAGCTGCGGTAGTTTTGAGGGCAAGAAAGATGGCTCCGTGGAGTGTGAAGATAAAGAGTGAGGTTATGCCGCAGAGCAGGGCGTAGGGGTTTACGAGGTTCAGCACTCCGCCAGTATAGTTCATGGAGCCATCAACAGGTATTCCCCGGATGAAATTGGCGAGAGCCATGCCCCAGAGCAGCGCAGGGATGATGCTTCCTCCAAAAATGCTCCAGTCCCAGAAGCTGCGCCATGCCGGATGGTCGCGCTTGCTGCGGAACTCGAAGGCGACACCACGGAAGATAAGGGCCACAATCATGATCACGACTGGCAGATAGAGGGCGCTGAAGAGGGTGGCGTACCAGTCGGGAAATGCTGCAAACATGCCACTGACAGCGGTGATCAGCCACACCTCATTGCCGTCCCAGAAGGGGCCGATGGTGTTGATGACAATGCGTCGTTCACGGTCGTCTCGGCCCATGAAGGGGAGCAGGATTCCGACACCGAAATCAAACCCTTCAAGCACAAAAAAGCCGATGAAAAGAAATGCGATGAGTATGAACCAGAGTGTTTGTACATCCATTGTTGTAATATTCCCTTTTACAGGTTAGTTCAGAGTATGCTCACCACTCTCGATTCCCGCAGATGCATACTTTTTCATCAGCAAAAGATCAGTCACGGCAAGCGCCGCATAGAGTGTTACAAAGAGCGCAAGTGAGATCATCAGCTCGGTGCTGCTGACCACCGTTGCGGGTGAAATGCCCTCTTCAGTTTTCAGCAGGCCAAACACAATCCAGGGTTGACGACCCATCTCCGCAAGAATCCACCCCGATGAGTTGGCTATCCATGGTAGCAGCATCGACCAGAAGAGCAGGGCGCCGACCAGCGGAGAAAAGGTGTAGCTCTCCTTGATCACCTTGTAGAGGGCCAAGAGAGCGATGAAGAGCATCAACGCGCCCGATCCGGCCATGAAGCGGAAGCTCCAGTAGGCAGTGACAATGGAGGGCATGTAGTTACCGGGGCCGTATTGTAGTTCATACTCTTTTTGCAGGTTTTTGATTCCCCTTACTTCACCCTCAAAGGAGTTGTAGGCAAGAAAGGAGAGGAGTTTCGGCACCCGTATTGAAAAAACGTCCTTGAGCCCCTCTTCATCTCCAATAGTGAAGAGGGAGAAGCTTGCGGGGTTTTCACTCTCCCAGAGCGCTTCAGCTGCCGCAACTTTCATCGGCTGGGTTTTGAGGAGATTCTGCATCTGGGAGTGGCCAGCCAGAATGACCAGAATGGTGCCGATGAAGGCAAAGATGGCACCAAACTTCAGGGAGCTTTCAAAAGCGTTTCGCTCTGTTTTCCCTTTGCTCAACTGCCATGAACTGACAGCAATCACAAGGAATCCTGCGGTGACAATTCCGCCCGCAAGGACGTGGGGAAACTGTTGCCACACATTGTGGTTAAACAGGAGCTCCATAATATCGACCAGTTCAGGGCGAGTGGCTCCTGCGGCCATGGTGTAGCCCGTGGGAGACTGCATAAAGGAGTTGGCAACCAGAATCCAGAAAGCCGACATGGTAGAGCCAAAGGCGACAATCCAGATGCAGGCGGCATGGAGCGGCTTGGGAAGTCTGTCCCACCCGAAAACCCAGAGGCCAAGAAAGGTCGATTCCACAAAAAAGGCAAGGAGTGTCTCTACGGCAAGCGGTACGCCAAAAATATCGCCGACAAATCGCGCATAGTGCGACCAGTTCATGCCGAACTGAAATTCCATCACAATGCCGGTGACCACCCCGACCGCAAAGTTAATCAAAAAAAGAGTGCCCCAGAATTTTGTCAGTTGGCGGTACTTCTCTTTGCCGGTTCTGACATAAGCTGTTTCAAGAATGGCCGTAAAGATAGAGAGCCCGAGCGTCAGCGGGACAAAGAAGAAGTGAAAAATCGAAGTGAAGGCAAACTGGGAGCGCGCCAGAAAAAGTGTGTCCATAAAGCCCTTTTGTATT
>CAIXCO010000021.1 GCA_903917955.1 uncultured Chlorobiaceae bacterium
ATATATGTGCAATTGCTATTCACCCACGGTAATTGGGCAGCCGCCTCTATCAGCTCGAAAAAAAACGCAGTACCAACTATAAGGCGATCCTGGCTGCCCCGCAATCGGATATAGCCCAGCAAATTCTTAAAGACCCCTATTGTGATCGAAAAACAAGAATAAGCCAAAAACGGAAAATAAGAATCACCCAGGGTTAGCGTAAAAAACACCCATAGCTCGTAGTTTGAAGGTGCCAACCAAATCAAACCCCAGAGCTATGAGAACACAGTTAAAAAAGCTAAGGGACTTTGTTGATATCGAAATACCGTTTATCTTGTCTTCAAAAAGCAACCCATCATCCAGAGAACTTGCACATGAAGACATCTACGCTGAACCGCAACAACATATCCCCTGAAGTCGCTGGGCTGATTGATCTTCTGCCTGATATGGTTCAAGGCCTCAGATATTTCTCTTATCGCTGTATCGCGATCATCCAGAGGCAAATAGGTCAGGTCAATATCGACAGATAACCGGGGCATATCTCGTACAAACAGATTGATTGCCGTACCACCTTTCAACGCAAAGACGTTTTCTTTGGCTACATGGGGTAGCACTTGAAGCAGGAGGTCAACCTGCTGGCGATACATTGACTCTATCATAACTTTACCAGCTCCATTGGCAGGTTGAGAGCGTATTTTTCAACATAAACGCCGCCTTTAACGATACTTCTTGCTCCTTTTCCGAGATCAACTTTAGCCTGATCAAGGCGCTTATACCACTCATGCCCAGCTTTTTCGGCCATATAGAGAAAAAGGCGTTTTACCTTGATTGAGCGACATTGCTCAAGAAGATTTTGTGCTTCTTGCGGGCGAAGTGTTGTCAAGCCTTCCATGATCTGATAGCACTCCACCAGATTCAAGGTATCCGGAGAAAGGTACAAACATTCGAGAATTGCCCGCTCCGGGGAAGATATGCGTATGGAAAACAAGGGCAACTGCAGATCGGTTATACCAATGTCGTTTGGCAGGAATGATGTTCTTTCATGAACGATCAGTTGCGGCCAGTCATATTTTCTGAACCATGCTGGCAAACGTGTTTTGATGGGAGAAAATAAATAGACGCTCTGTTGGCCAAAACGCACATAATGCGCAAAACCCTGCAAAGCAAGGGCCGTGAGCGCCCCGGCATGAAGCGGAAGCCCGGCTTGCGTTTGCATGGTATAGAGTGCCCCTTGCCATGTCACCTCTTCACCGGGCCGTTTCAGCGCACCGGTGCCAATGGATTCCATCCAGCCGCTTTGGCGGTAATGTTTCTGGAGGTCATGGGATATACCAAGTTGCTCAAGCCATGATGCCAGATCAACCGTGCCCTGAGTGTGGTGGGCAAGTGTTGATTTTAATTTTATTCTGATATTGGTAGTCATGCTACTAATATCAGAATATTTATAATAAAAGACAAGTCGCTAAATGGAGAGCATGCAAAACCAGGGGAGGCACTCCGCTCTGACGTCGATGTCTTATCAGCTCTCCGACAAACGCAAATATTGATAGAGTGTCTCTCGACTGATACCAAAATCCCGGGCTACCTGTGTTTTTTGTTGACCTTCCGCTATGCGGAGTTTCATCTCGGCAACCTGTTCGCTGTTGAGCGATTTCTTGCGGCCACGATAGGCGCCCCGCTGTTTTGCAAGCTCAATCCCTTCCCGCTGCCGTTCACGGATCAATGCCCGCTCAAATTCAGCGAATGCACCCATGACCGACAGCATCAAATTCGCCATCGGTGAATCTTCTCCCGTGAACATCAGATGCTCCTTGATAAACTCAATCCGGATTCCCCTCTTGGTCAGTTTTTGTACCAGACTGCGCAAATCATCCAGATTGCGGGCCAGGCGATCCATGCTGTGCACAACGACGGTATCACCCTCGCGGACGAACGAAAGCAGCGCCTCAAGTTCCGGTCTCTTGGTATCTTTACCGGATGCCTTATCGCTGAAAACCTTGTCGAGCATAACCTGATCAAGTTGCCGCTCAGGATTCTGCTCAAAGCTGCTGACACGGATATACCCTATTCGTTGACCTTGCAAAACGCCTCCATAAACTAAAGTGTCAGGATGAACTCTATAACTTGTCTGATCATGTGTCAATATAGCACAAAAGCAACTCTATTCTGACAGCAATTCAGCGGGTCGCCTGACATCAGGTTAGGGTATAGTTCAGATTGACGTCACGCATAAAGAAGCAAAGCAAAGAAACGAAATCAGGTATTTTCACTGTTCAGGTCAAAATTTTTGCTTAAATCCTTATTTTTTCAGTTTCTTCATGAGCAAACGCCAACACCCTCATTTTTTGTGATACCTCCTTCACCAATGCGTAATTTTACAA
>CAIXCO010000022.1 GCA_903917955.1 uncultured Chlorobiaceae bacterium
CAGCAGCTCCATTTTATGCTCCTGCAGGACGTCGATAAGTTTTTGCAGCGATTCCGCCCTGATTACCACCGTTGCCTTGCACTCTCCTGAAGCGAAAGCGTACATATAGTCAATCGCGACGTTGTTATCCGAAATAAGTTGCAGTGCCTTGTGCAGACCGCCGGGTCTGTGGGGAATAATCATCCCGACAACATCGGTGACTTTGACCGCAAACCCCGCTTTGCGCAATATTTCTGCTGCAGATTCGGGCCGTCCGACAATCATGCGTAGAATGCCGTAGTCGGCCGTATCGGCAATGCTGAATGCCGAGATGTTGATATCGTTGTCCGCCAGAATGCCGGTCAGCTCGGTCAGCCGGCCAGTCCTGTTTTCAAGAAAGATCGACAATTGCTTGATAATCATAGCAGTACCCTTTTTTATAATACGTTATGGTTTCCGTGCCACAAAAATTACAAGATGAAAGCGTCAACCACCTGTTTATCCATCACTGGCAAGAAATTGCCACAATGAGTTATAAACAGGAATCAAAAGAAAATGCAGGAACATACAAAAAAGCCCGCATTCAGTCATAACAAAGCAGGGAATTACCGTGCGCTTTTTCTTGGGAGGTTTCCATCAGTCCGGAAGATGATAACCTTTTTCGCGAAACAGGCGGAGCGCGGCATCAACCACATTCGGGTCGAATAAGCTGCCACGATGTGTCTCAATCTCACTAATGGCAGCCTCAATGCCCAGGGAGGCTCGGTAAGGTCTATTTGAGGCCATGGCTTCAAGTACATCGGCTACGGCAAGTATGCGGGATTCAGGAAGTGTCTTTTCTCCTTTCAGCCCCTGCGGGTAACCGCTGCCGTCCATACGCTCGTGGTGCTCCCGGATGATTCGTGCAATCGGCAGAGGGAACTCGACATCATGGAGGATTTGATAGCCGTTTTCAGCATGAGTCTTGACGAGTTCAAACTCGATTGCTGACAATTTGCCTGGTTTGGTAAGTATCTCGCCAGGTATGCTCATTTTGCCTATATCGTGCACTAACCCGACAAGCTGCATTGTTTGGTATGTCTCTTCGCTCCAACCCATTTCCCGTGCGATATCCGCCGCAATCTGGCCAACGCGACGCTCATGGCCTGCGGTGTAGGGATCATGGGCTTCCACAACTTTTGCAACTGCCTCGAGAGTGCTTTTCATTGCGCCTTCCAATTGTTTTACATAGTCCCTTATCTTTTGTTCTGCAGCTTTACTTTCGCTGATGTCTCGAGCGGTGACTACTGAGCCTACGATAAGACCTTCCTCGTCGCGAATAGGTGCATAATTATAGCTTCCAATCCATGTTTCACCGCTATCCGTTCTGAGCAGTCTGAATTCGGCTCCTGTACCGGTTTCACCTCGCAGCGCTCTCGGCACAACCCAATCTTTCAAGGGGACAAGTTCTCCCGTGAGCAGATAAACTTCAAGTAACTTTGGATACTCATCCAGCGTCAGGGGACACCCCTCTTTGTTCCTGAACTTGTGAAATGTTGCGAAAGCCTCATTATAGTTGATGAAGTCTCCCCTGGTATCAGAAATAAAGATAGCATCGCTCATACTCGCCAGAGCGGCTTCCAGTTTTAAGATGCCTTCTGCAAAAAGTTGTTCACTCTTTTTGCGTGCAGTGATGTCAATAACGGTTCCGATATAACGACTCGCCTCTCCATTTTCGTTGTATAAGGGCTGGCCTCGGGCCATAATCCAACGCACGGAGCCATCAGGGTAACAGACCCGGTACTCGACATTCAACTCTTGTGCTTTGTCAGCAGCCACGGTAACAGCCTCGATTACTTTCTCCCTGTCATCAGGATGAACAGAATCAGTCCAAAGTCTGAACGATGGTTTTTCACTACCCCTTTTCAAACCGTACAAAGGCCATACCTCGTCGGACCAGATATTCTTATCAGTTTTCAGATTCCATTCCCAAACACCGGCGTGTGCAGCATTCAGTGCCTGGCTGAACCTTTTTTTACTTTCAATGTTATCCGTCTCTATGCGTTTCTGCTCCGTAATATCAAAAAGAATAACCCTGCATGTATTTTCATCATCACAAATTCCGGCATCCATGCGAAGAGTGCTGCCAGAGAGAATTGGGTGAACCTTGGGACGTTGAAAAGCATTGGCTAAAAGCTTCACTTCGCAGTATCCATTTTTTCTCCTGGTGAACACTGTTTCGAGAAGATTATCAAGTATCTGATAGTCCTCTGGCAGAATAAATTGTTTTAACGGCAAACCAAGTAAATGAGATCGATCAACTCCAAGCAGTTTGGTGGAAGTAAGGTTCGCCTGCTGGATTCTGCCATCGCGGCCCAAAGTCAAATATCCGACTGGCGCAAAGTCATAAAGTTCAGTGTACTTGGCGAGGCTATCCTCAACCTCAAGCCTGGTTCTGGCTAGCTCTTCCTGCTCCATTTCAAGTTCTATTTGGTGAACCTCGAGCTCATGGACCAGCCTGCGCATCTCTTCGGGTGAAGAGAGAGAGCTTAATTCTGATACGCCTGTGCTGAGCTGTTTTTGCTTCAGACGCTCTATAGCAAGAGTTCGTAACTCTTCTGATCTTTGGGGGTTAATGCTGTTCTGCTTTTTTGCCATGTGGAGGAGTCTCTTGTTAGTACCAAAGATAAAATTACCAGATAACAGAACTGGAGAGTCGCGGTTTAAATATAATTGCATTACTGATAAAAGTGCAATGTTACAGGTAGCCTTGCAGCGCAGGGAAGAACAATTTATCTATTATTGGACATGCCCCAAGCACATTGATATAGTCGTCCGTCCAGGGTGCCATATCTTTTAGCCCATCCTTTTTCCCGAGGGCGATCCAGCCTCTATCAATCAATGGGCGAAGCCTCGTAGAGTCGACAGCCAAAGCTACCCACGTTCCTTCTATATATGGGTCATTTACTTTACGTTGCTTTCCTGGGTCATTCATTGCACCAAAAAGGCCCAGCGAAGAGGCTGTGGACTTCAGCACTGGTCGCAGGTCGTAATAACGGTTGGAAATATGGAAGAGAATGATACCATTTGCACTTAATCTATCAAGATAGACACTGATGGCTTCTCTGGTCAGGAGGTGGGTCGGGATACCGTCCCCGGTGAACGCATCTATGGTAATAACATTATACTTCATTTTATCCCCCTTCCGGGCTTGCATTGAGAGCCGGCCATCACCCTCTATTACACGTACGCTGCCCTTGCACTCTTTAAGATAGGTGAACCATTCACGGGCAATCTTTTCGTTGTCAGGGTCTATCTCATAATAGTCGAGCAGATCATCTTTTTGGGCATACGTACTTATCGTTCCTGCGCCGAGACCTATCACAGCCATCCGATGAGGAGATGGTACGAGTTCATATACCTCACTCATAGGCCCTCCCCGATAATAATAGGATGTAGGATTTAAATGCATTGATGGGTCGAGGAATTGGGAGCCGTGCAAAGTAATCCCGTGAACAAGCTGCCGAACTGCCATAGAGCTTGTTTCCAGAGGCTGATCAACTATGCGGTAAGTCCCATAAAAGTTTCTGTGCCGAAATTTTGTCGACTTGGTGACAGATGATGTGAACCATCCTAAAATCGGAAAAACCAGGACTCCTATTACAATCATACGGCTCCACGCAGCAAAGCGTGAAGCGTCAGTCCAGAAGTTAGTGAAGGTCTTATCACGCTTCCACCAGAAAAGGGCCGCGAAGAGTATTAATGCGAGGGGGTATTCCAGGAGCCCACGAAAGAGATGGGGCGCCACAAGGCTGACGAATGCACCGCCTGTCCAGCCTCCAAACGCCGAAGAGAGATAAAAGTGTGTAAGATGGCTTCCGGGGGGACGCAACTCATAGAGCGTTCCGTGAGCAACAATGCAGATTGCAAAAAAAATAGATAACAGACCCAAGAGCACAGGCCACATCCCCAGCCCCAACAGATACAATGCAAACGCTGCGAGCAAGAGTTCCGGCCAGAAGAGTTTCAGAAATCCTGGCACTCCTCCGTGCGTGCGAAATGTCACAATGAAACTGCCAAGGTAAAGCGCAAGAGGAATAACCCATACGAAGGGGAAGGAGCCGATTTCGAGTGTCAGGTAGTTGGTCGTCGCCATAAGAAAAGCAGAAGGAAGAGCGCTTAGCAAGATCCACTGCAAGTACATCGAATGCATTAGCGGTTTTGGCGTTACTGTTTCACGGGTTGTTTCCGTGGGTTTCCTGTATTCCTTGTCGGGCCTTATTTTCAGCCAGGTGAGCAGGACGAGCAACACATAGACGATATAAGCCCCTGACCATACGAGGCTCTGGAGCCGCAGGCCAGAAAGGGGTTCAATCAAAAAAGCATATCCAAGAAGCGCAAAGAGTGAACCTGCGTTTGAAGCGGCATAAAGTGGGTATGGCTCTCTATTTCGACCTATCTGAGAATTGGCTATCCATGCCTGAGCAACCACGGCTGTGGTTGAAAGTGCTACAAACGGGAGTGCCACATGGACGAGCAGAGTCACGAGAATGGCGAGAACAGGTGTGCCGGGATCTGCGATCGCACCGATCCGCAAAGGCATGTTTATCAAGGGGATAAGCAGAAAAAGCAGATGCCAGGCTCCTAATTTCCGAACGAGAAGATGGGCGTAGAGATACCCAAGCAGAAGCATGGCCTGAAAGAACATGAGACAGACCAGCCACACATGAGCTGCTCCGCCAAAATAGGGTGTTAACAGTCGACCGACAAGGGGCTCCATGCTGAAAAGAAGTAGAGCCCCAAAGAAGACGGTGACGATGAGCATCGTAATAGCCAACTTTTGGTTTCGTGCGTCATTTCGTATTTGAGTGCAGCAACGGTTTTTCATGCTTTCCTTGAAGAGTCTGTCATGGAAATTGAGGGGCGTCTGGTTTTCTACCATCAAAGCGAATTGTAAGAACAGTCACTGGCCATGAAGAGGTTACACTATGATCTCGTTTGCCCGTTGCAATCTCAGCAATAATATCAAGTTCCAGTTCGCTGTAGAATTTTCGGGCAGAGGTAAAGCCGTCCAGAGCAAATGACGCGATACCCTGCATACTTGCCATCAGCGGGACGCCGCCTGCAAGCAGAATGCTCCGATATCCATCAATGCCAACAAAGGCAGTTTTTGTACATTTTGCCGACTGGGCAATCATGACGGCAAGTTGACCGGGAGTGAAATGGTGGAGGCTCTGAGAGAGCACCATAAGCTCAAATGATTGAGCAGAAAACTCCGTCAGATCATAGGCATTGAGACGCCGGAAGCTGAGCGGGAGCTTTTTTTCTGCCGCCAGACGATTGCCCTCCTCAATAAATATCGGGACGATATCTGAACCGGTAACAGAAACCGACAGATTTTTTCGCTGTACCTCTTCAGCCAGCGCAATCGCCAGTCCTCCCGATCCGCACGCTAGTTCAAGTACTCTCGCCTCCGGTATTCCACCTTTTACCGCTTCATCAAGCAGTGATAACAGCATTGCAACATATCGGGGGTAGAGATGCATCATTTCATTTTGCCGGTCAAGCGCCTTCACCAATTCCAGCTTTTCGATTTCGGGAAGATCCCTGTCGTCCATATTTTCGCTCTCGGAGGTACGCATCAGCCGGTCGAGCAATTCAGTCAGAAAAAAACCTCCACCCAACTCTTTTGATACCTTGAGTCTTTCATCAAGAAAGCGCGCTACAAAGTCATTCGTTTTGCGTTCAAGTTCATCCATACTTTGCCAGACAAAAGGAATCTCGCCTGCTGAGCGAAGGTTTTCAAGAGCCTTGAGAGCAGCTTGTTTCATTTGAAGCATGATGATATAATCGGAAATGGGTTGTCACCAAAAAGGCTCAATTACTTTACACTATTTACCATCTTTTTCGACTTTTCCACTATTCTGCGGGATGTTGGAATGTCTTTTTGTCTGCGCGAAATAGATGCGTTTTTGCTGTATATTACGCTGTATCTGCGGCTTGTCATTAATTTTATTGACCATGAAACGTGTTGTTCTCGCCATATCGGGTTCTCTCAGAAAACCATCCTTTACGGAGAAAATGCTTGATTTGTGCCTTGAAGGAATGGCAAGTACGGGAGAAGAGTTTGAAGTGCACAAGTTTTATCCACACAAAATGAAGATCGGGCCGTGCACCAGTTGCTGGTCGTGCTGGGGAAAGAAAAATCCTGGAGTCTGTGTTCAGAAGGATGACCTCGCTGAGTTTTGAAGGGGGAGTAATTGCAAATGTAAAAATGGCAGCTCTTGCTATCAAGG
>CAIXCO010000023.1 GCA_903917955.1 uncultured Chlorobiaceae bacterium
CTCAATTTGATGACGTTTCAAATAATTGTTAATCGCTTCAACAATATAGGGACTGTGCGTTGTTACGATGAACTGTGTATTCTTGAAGGTTTTCAAAAGATCACCTACAACACGCTGCTGCCATGATGGATGGAGATGAAGATCTATTTCATCAATCATCACGATGGCTTCCGCTGCCAGAGGATCATCCAGATGCGGGTTCGCGATTGCCAAACGTGAGGCCAGGTCGATTACCAAGCCAAGCAATGTTTTATAACCATCACTTAACTGTGCGATATTCATCCATTCGCCATCCTGTCTGACCACAAAACGCAAAGGATTTAGTTCGATATGAGGCTCGGAGATATCAGGAAAGATCGTGCTGATGGCTGTTCGCACTGCATCAAGCTCCTTCAGGGTAACATCAAAGCTTCTGTGCTCTTTCTGTAGTCGATTTTCTTCATTTTCCTTATTGTAAAACCAGATAAAAGAAGATTTAAATCGGCTGACGGCATTCAGTGCGTTGGCCAGCGCCTCCATTCGATGATGTTTTTTGGGAAACCCTTTTCTGCTTAACGGAACATCGAGCAACGCCCGGCTGACACCGTAGTAAACAAACAACGGAAGCAGATAATCATCACCTTGATTTGAGGGGTCAATAACTTCCCGGTCAAGAAAATGCTCAAGCTCACGGACGCCGTAACCGCTGGGTACAAGTTGACTGGTCAATTTACTCTTGTCGCGCCGTACAATTTTGTCCCACTTCAACCCTGATGTTGTTTCAAGAGCAACACGGGTATAGGGAGCCAGCTTATTTTCAGACTGACGAATATCTCCATGTTTCCTCAACGAGCGCCCTGAAACTTCAGGGAGATGGGTCAACGCAGCCCCCAAACCAATTGAAATTCCATCAAGAAGAGTGGTTTTCCCCGAACCATTTGTACCCATCAACAACGTCAGCCGCGCTCCAAGCTCCAGTACCACATCCTCTTTTGCGCGAAAGTTTTCCAACTGTATACGTTTCAGTATCATGGATTCGGTATCAATGATCCGTTTAATGATTATCTATTCTGGTGCAACATTTATTCCTCGACAAACGAAGGGAAATAATTCAGAAACTCTTTACTATGGAATTATGCCTCTTCAATCCGGCTCGACATGTTTACCACCTTCTCTTCAATCAGCCCATCGGTTGCGCTGATGTACGCTTTGAAATGGTCACTGTTTCTGTGTTTTTCAAAGTGGGCAAAACTCTCCCATCTTTCATGGAAAATGAAGAGTGCGGGATCATCATTGTCCTGATGCAGAACATAATCGAGACAACCCTCCTCTTTTCGGGTGGGGGCTATGAGTTTCAGCAGTTCGCTCTTGAGGGAGTGCAGAGACTCTTTTTTTGCGGTCACTTTTGCAGTGATAATCAGTTCTGACATGGCGAGCCCTTCTTGAAAGTATTTTCTGACATTGCCTTGACTTCGTTTTATATTTCCTCCGTTGTTATGAAGAGGATAGCAATTTTTGTGCAGCAATGGAAACCTTAATCAAGAACAACATGACCAGCATCGAAACCGTCATCGAAGCAAGAAATCAGAAACAGCGTACAAACGGACTTTGCAGCTCATGCGGTCTCTGTTCAATTCAGGCTTGGCCGGTTGAGCAGAGCATCATGAGCTGTGTTTTTAAAAATGGGTGGCTCGGCGATAGGGAAAAAAAGCTTTTCGGGCGGGAAAGAAGCCTTGATGATCCGGAGGAAATGCGCTTTGGCATCACGCTTGAGCGCTTTACGGCCCAACTGAAAAAACCGATACCTGGATCGCAGTGGAGCGGCATCATTACCCGCTTGGCCATGAGAGCGTTTGAAGAAAAGCTTGTTGAAGGGGTTGTTTCGCTGCAACACACTCCCGGCCATCATTTTTTCTCCCAGCCTGTACTGGCCCGAAGCCTTAATGAAATCTATGCAACGAGGGGGAACAAACCGGTACTCTCTCCAGTGTTATACTCCCTTGAAAGCGCATATCGACAGGGAATGAAAAAAATCCTTGTCATTGGAGCGGCCTGTCACCTCCATACACTGCGAGATTTTCAGGAGCGACACGAATACCTGCATGAGATGGAGATCCTGACCATAGGGATTCCCTGCGTTGACAATGTCGCACGCTCAAAATGGCCATGGATTCTGGAACGAATGTCGAAATCGCCCGATACCGCCTGCCATATCGAGTTCATGCAGGATTTCAGGATTCACATCCGCCACGTTGACGGAAGCGTTGAAAAAGTCCCCTTCTTCAGTCTTCCGGAAGAGCTTTCTGATCCGGCCATCTTCCCGCCGGCATGTATGAGCTGCTTTGACTATCTCAACAGCCTTGCCGACATTACGGTGGGCTATATCGGAGCAGAACTGCTCCCGAAGCAGAAACGGCAATGGATTCTGGTACGAACGGAAACAGGGCAAAGAGTGCTGAAGCTGATTGAAGCGGAACTCGAACGGTTTCCGGAATCTGGCAAGTGGGAGTGTCGATCATTTGTCGAGAGCACGACCAAACGCATCATCGAGAGCATGAAAGGAGAGAAAAAAGAGTATTCGTCGAAAAGCAGGATTCCGCTCTGGCTCGGCAACCTGCTTGCAGGAGTGCTTGGCATGATCGGGCCGAAGGGGATCGGGTTTGCCCACTACTCGGTGGACTTTCATCTGATCAGGCACTACTACTACGTCAAATTCCGCTACCCGGAGCAGCTCGAAAAGCTGGTGCCTCGGCATGTCCAGAGTATCCTTGCGGAGTACGGGCTTCCACTCTGAAAAAAAGAGCGCTTCAGGCAAAGAAGTTTCGCTTGCGGAAAGGAGCGAGCAGGATTTTCCCAATCATCCTTTGCTTGGTCAACCATTTTATTTTTGGCGATTGAGCCGTTGTTGCAACCATTTTTCGGGTGAGGAAGGAAGCAACGGTCGCAACTTCATCAGCCATAATATTGAAAAACTGCTTTTTTTTCTGGCTCTCCGCTGAAGCGTCACTGACCGTACGGCGCAGCATGTCGGTCACCACCATTCCGGGGCTTATCGTGCCAATCTGCACCGATGTGCCACGTGCTTCTTGGGCAAAAGAGCGGGTAAAGTAGGTGAGCGCACGTTTGGTTGTGCCGTACAGTGTCTGGCCATTGAGCATAAAACCGTCGCTGCCAAGCCCCTCCATATTAAAAATCTTCCCTCCACCCTGCTCTTTCATTCGCAGGAACGCAATAATGGTGGCGGAGACAACCCCGTCAATATTGACCCTGAGCACCTGGCTGAGTTCATGATGGTCAACTTCCCAGGTGCTGCACATCTCATGGCCAATACCGGCATTATTGATCCAGATATCAACACGCCCGAAATGGCTGACCGCCTCGTCGTAGAGCCGGATACTTGCCTCCCGGCTGCTGATATCGCCTGAAACGGCGGCCACACGCCCGCCATAGCCCTGAAGCTGCTCTGTAGCTTTGCGGATACTTTCATCAGATCGTCCGTTAAGCACCACATTGCACCCTCTCTCAAGAAAGCAACGGGCAAGGCCAAACCCTATGCCCCGTGTGCTGCCGGTTATGACAACGGTTGTGTTCATGTTACTGCTACTCTCTTCTAAAGTTATACCAGCCGGATTCCTTCTCCATAAGCTGCGACCAAACTATCTGAAGTTATCAATAGCATTGCTTCTGTCCGAGCTTGTGTAATAAGCATTCGGTCAAAAGGATCTTTATGCAGCAAGGGAAGGATACTTACAGCCACAGCATGTTCACTGCTTACAGCTAATTCACGGTAAGTATTAAGCAAAAGCATACGCCTCAAACGGGCGGGATCAACATTGAAATCAGAACGTCCCAATCTGGATTTAATACTGATTTCCCAGAGACTTGCGGCACTGAAAATCAAATTATTTGAAGGGTTTACAAGCAAATCCCGACACTCCTCCGTCAAACGATCGGGCTGCCCTGCTGCCCAAAGAAGAATATGCGTATCAAGCAAGAGATTCATGGAGCATTTTCATTAAAAAATCCCGCTATCGCACTACTGCCCATACAATCGAAATCTTCCGGCACAGAAATTTCACCCATCATAAAACCAAGACGTTCAATGTTCCCTGCCACAGGGTCAAATGGTATCACTTTAACCATTGGCCGTCCGGCCTTGCTGATAATAAAAGCTTTACCGAGCGCCGCCTGCTCAACCAGTCGGCCAAGCTGGCATTCCGCATCGTGAAGCGTAACGGTTTGCATAGACGGTACCATTGCTATTCCCCTCTGTTTCTGAAGTCAGTTATCGCAATAAATCTTCCTGCATTTACTCCACCCACAATACCGAATAAACTTTTTTGCGATAACATCTCCTGGATTTATCACCTGTAAAGTATAACCATTTCTCTGCTGTAAACGATCGTGGATGTCAGAATAATTCAAAGTAAACAACCTCTTCTTTTTCAGGTTTTTGAAAAAAATTGAAGCGTTCTGATTTTTTGAAAAGAAGATACTGCGTTCTGCCGCCTTCAGATCCCAGGAAATTTCAGCTCCTCCCAGTCATCAATCAAATCCCAGTCACGCCCTTTAATCTCCCCCATTGCGTGCCCCTTGAAGTAGACCGTCTGGCTCGCCAAATCCTCGGCCAGCCACTCGCATGGCATGGGAGCAACTTCAAGCGGCCCCTCATAGACACAAACATCTTTCCAGTACTTTTTTCCCTCTTTTTCAGCGTAGCACTCAAACCCCAATTTCCACCACTGATTGAGCAACTGCCCCGTCGCTACGGGGTTCATCGCCCCGTCACGGAAGAGATAATCATCAAACCAGACGCGACCACCAATGGCGACCTGGTGATCTTTCAAACAACGATCCCAGCCGCCGGGGTACTTCTCTTCAATAACTGCAATAGGCACAATCAAACTTAAAAACTCGGTCATAATGGCCATAGAGGCTCCTTCATATAAAATTATTCCTTAAAGCTTTTTCTTGCCCAGATAGCGCAATTTGGCCGTATCAAAACCGAGTGTTGCCGCCTTGGCCACAAGCGCACTGAGCTGCGCTGGCTCCATCACAGCATCTTTCGACAAAATCCAGAAATAGGATTTATCGCGGCCGCAGACCATCGCCCAGCGGTAGCCCGCCTTGTCGAGATCAATCACATTGTAGCTCGCATAAAACGGGCCAAAAAAGGAGACCTTCAGAGCGCCCTGGGTGGTGTTTTTATCATCAACAAAAACGCCGCGCCCCTGAATGGTTTTCCACTCCTGTTTTGTCAAGTCATACCCCTTGTTCACCACCTTGACGCTGCCATCCGGGGCGAGCGAATAGGTCGCCGATACCGGATCAAGCTCCTTTTCAAAACGATTATCAAGGCGGGCAATTTCATGCCAGGTACCGAGATAACGATTGAGAGAAAAATCATCAACAACCGTGATTCCCTGCGGAACACCGGTACATCCTGCAAGCAGGAGAAAACAGAGCAATAAAAGTTTTTTCATCAGTTAACTCTGGTTAATCGTGATTTGAAATTACAACACCGCATATACCCCAATATCAAAAATAATTTGAATACTCTTGAACAAAAGCGGACATCCCGAAAACATTCGCAAGTCAACAAATGCGATAATTCCGTATACTCCCCTTTTTATGACACCAACAAAAACGGGAGACCCACACCATGGCCATGACTGTAGAGATCAAGAACAACAAGCTTTTTATCGAAATCGACCTCGAAACACCGACCCCTTCAGCATCAGGGAAGACCCTTGTTGTTGCAAGCACCCACGGCAACACCACCACCACCGCAGAGGTGAATGGCAAGCCAATCATCATCGGCCTGAACGCTTACATCAAGCCTTAAGATATAATCCGCCTCTCTGACAAAAAACGGCAAACAACAGGCAGGGCAACAATGACCGGGCCCTGCCTGCCAGAGGAGAAGTGATGACGGGCTATTCCGAGAGCACGTTCCGGCACGCTTCGCCGGGATATTCAATTTCGACGGTTGAGTGATAGAGCCCGTATCGCTCAACCAACGCTCTGATGCGCTCCTTGAGCTGCATGTAGGTTTCAGCGTCGAGGAGGGTATCGACTTCGAGATGGGCGGTAAAGACGGTATGAACGCCGTCGAGTGACCAGATGTGGGCATGGTGAACGGCATGAATACGCTCCATCGCCTCAATCTCCCTTGTAATGAGGGCGATATCAAGCTCAGCAGGTACCGCCTGCAAAAAGACCGGCAGCATTGCTTTCAGATTTTTGACTACGCCGGAAAGAATGTAGAGGGTGATGATGACGGCAAGAAGCGGATCGAGCACCGGAATATCCCAGAAGTAGAGCACAATGGCAACAACCAGCACAGCAACCCATCCAAGCACATCTTCGAGCAGGTGCAGGGCAACAACTTTGGCATTCAAGCCGCTCTCTTTGGAGAGTTTGGCCATGGCAATGCCGTTGACCAGCACACCGACGATGGCGAGAAGAATCATCCCTCCTGCATCAGGTTTTTGCGGGTCAAGAATACGGGGTATGGCGTGGGCGAGCACAAAGAGCGAGCTGGTGAGCAACACCACCGTGCTGATCAGCGCTCCGAGAAGGGAGAAGCGTTTATAGCCATAAGAGTAACGGGCACTGCTCTTTTCGCCGGAGATGCTCTCGAAGTACCAAGCCTGTGCAAGGGCAAAGCAGTCGCCGAGATCGTGGACGGCATCGGCCAAAATTGCGGTACTGCCGGTTAACATTCCGCCGACAACCTCGACAAGGGTAAAGCCTAAATTGAGGAAAAAAGCAACCTTGATGTTTCCGGATGCATGATGATGGTGGTGATGAGGAGTCGCATCATGCGTATGCTCACACTTTTCTGACGTTTTCTTCTCCATAGGATGTTTATTGTTATCTTTTAGCCTGACCTCTCAGCAGTGACTTAATCAAATACGACAGTTTTTTTGCCATTTACAAGAATACGGTGTTCTGAGTGAAGACGAAGAGCGTGGGCAAGTACAAGCCGCTCAAGGTCGCGCCCCTTGCGGACAAGATCATCAAGGGTATCCTTGTGGCTTACCCGCATAATATCCTGCTCAATTATCGGCCCCTGGTCGAGCTCTTCGGTGACGTAATGGCTGGTGGCGCCGATGATTTTAACCCCCCGTTCATAAGCCTGCCGGTAGGGGCTGCTCCCGACAAAAGCAGGCAGAAAGGAGTGATGAATATTGATGATCTGGCCAGGATAGCGGTCAACAAACTGAGGAGAAAGCACCTGCATATAGCGTGCAAGTACAACGGTATCAATCGAGTGTTTCTCGAGAAGGTCGATCTCCCGAAGCTCAATCTCCAGCTTGTTTTCACGGGTGACGGGAAAATGATGGAAGGGAATGCCATGATGCGCGGCAAGCGAACCAAGATCCGGATGGTTAGCCACAATCAGCGCAATATCAATGGCGAACTCCCCGATACTGTTCCGCCAGAGAATTTCCTGGAGGCAATGATCGTAACGGGAGACAAAAATTGCCACGCGGGTTTTGCGACCGGTAAAACGGATTTTCCATGAGGCGTTGAACTCTTTCGCAAGTGGGGAAAAGGCCTCAACAAGCTCAGAAACAGGAATTGAGAAGTTCTCGGTGCTCCATGAGACCCTTATAAAAAAGGTCTTTTCAACGGGATCCACATGCTCGTCAAGATCCAGAATATTGCCGCCCCGCTCATAAATAAAGTGTGAAATACGTGAAACAAGTCCGGGACGATCAGTACAGGAGAGCAGAAGAATAGCTACCGGATGGGATAGAGTCATTATCTTTTTTTTGATTCCACAGGAGTTGGCATTTAAGAAAAACAAGAAGTTGCAAAGGTGAAAAAATTTAATGATTTTTTCGCCAAGTTAGAGGTCAACAGAACCCCATGAGTGCATTGCGGAAACTATGAAAGTTTTATTGAAATTCCTCTCAAAGCAAAAGAGGGTGACATGAGCAGATTTACCGATTACAGCCTGATCTACAAAAAGTAGTGCCATGATGAACCAAACCCGTCAATGGAGTGTAGCGTCGGCAACCGTTACCCTGCTCGGCATCCTCAGTTATTTTTTTGCCGATCTTCAAACTGCGTTGTGGTTCCATGCGCTTGAGAACACATTGTTGTACAAGGTGTTCGAAAAAATAACGCTCTTTGGCGATTCACTCGGCTACCTGATCGGAGGAGCGCTGCTCTTTGGCGTTTTTCGTAACAAAAAACCGTTCTGGGCCTTTTCAGGACTCTTCCTCTTCTCTACCGTTGCGCTTTCGGGATTAAGTGCCGACCTTGTCAAATATATCGCTGGCAGGGCAAGGCCTAAGCTCTATTTCAATGAACATCTCTACGGATTTGACTTTTTCCGTTGGCAATACGCATGGACCTCCTTTCCCTCTGGCCATTCGGCAACAGCCTTCGGCGTGGCAATACTACTTGCCCTCCTTTACCCGCGATGGCGATTTGTCGCTCTTGTTGGCGCTCTGCTTATCGCATTCAGTCGTCTTGTTCTTGCCCAGCACTATATCAGCGATGTCATTGCTGGCTCTTTTCTGGGAATTGTTTCCTCAGTTCTGCTCTATAATCTTTACTTTAAATCGAAACTTGACAACTCTCTACAAAAATAAATCTGAAACAGGCTGGTTTTTGGCGGCGCTGGCACTCCTTATCCTGGTCAGTTTTTTTCTCGGCCTTGGCTCTGCTCCCCTTTTTGATGTCGATGAAGGTGCATTCATTGAGGCGACGCGGGAGATGATGGTCAGCAAAAACTATCTGACCACCTGGCTGAACGGTGTACCCCGTTTTGACAAGCCAATCCTGATTTACTGGCTGCAACTTGCCTCTGTCAAGCTGTTCGGACTCAATGAGTTTGCCTTCCGACTTCCCTCGGCCTTGGGCGGAAGCGTTTGGGCAACGTCAATTTTTCTCTTTATGCGGCGGTACATTGGCAACCGGCAAGCATTTTTTGCGGCAGCCATGATGGTTCTCTCGTTGCAGGTAATGGTGATTGCAAAGGCAGCCATAGCCGATGGAGTGCTCAACTGCTTCCTTGCCATCACCATGCTCAGCCTGCTCCACCATTACAAAACAGAATCGAAAGCGACGCTTTATCTTGCCTTTGCGAGCGCCGGGTTCGGGATGCTCACAAAAGGGCCAATCGCCATCATCATTCCCTTTGCCGTCACCTTTCTCTTTGCACTGCAGGAAAAATCATTGAAACAATGGTTCGGCATGATCATCAATCCGGCAGGAATTGTGCTCTTTATGGCCATTGCCTTGCCCTGGTACCTGCTTGAATACCGTGATCAGGGGATGGCCTTTATTGAGGGATTTTTTTTCAAACACAATATCAGCCGTTTTAACTCCTCCCTTGAGGGGCACTCCGGCTCCCTCTTCTACTATATTCCGGTCATCATTCTCGGCCTTATGCCCTTTACCGGCCTCTTTTTTACCATGCTGTTCAACCTCAAAAGCCTGCTTTCCGACAGGGTGAACCGCTTTCTTTTGATCTGGGCCAGCTTTGTCTTTCTCTTTTTCTCCCTCTCCGGTACCAAACTGCCGCACTACATGATCTACGGCTATACTCCGCTCTTTATTCTCATGGCAAGGGCGCTGCCCTTAAACCTTCATCCACGACGAATGGCCCTCTGGCCGCTACTTCTGCTTGCCGCTCTCGCCTGCCTTCCGTTGCTCCTGCCTGTGGCGCTGCAAAAAATTGATGACGGCTATATCAAGGCAATCATAGAAGGGGCGGTAGGGCTTACAGGGCAAGGTTATCTGCTGGTCATCGGTGCAGCCATCATCGGCGTATCTCTCATACAGTTTCTCCCCCGCTTACCAGCCGAATGGCGACTGATTGCGACCGGAATCGTTTTTTCGCTGCTGATAAACCTTTTCCTTATGCCTTTTGCCGGAAGCCTCATGCAAAAACCGGTGAAGGAGGCTGCTCTCATGGCAAAAGAGAGGGGATATAAAATCGTGATGTGGAAAACCTGGAACCCCTCTTTTTTAGTATATTCAGAATCTTTTGTTGAAAAGCGTACCCCCGGCCCGGGCGAGATTGTTTTGACAACCGTCAAAGAGCTTGAAACGCTTGATAATCCAGCCGTACTCTATCGCAAAAACGGCATTGTACTGGCAAAACTGAGACCATGAATTCTGATACCATAAAGCTTTCGGTCGTTATACCGGTCATGAATGAGGCCGAGAACATCAAACCCCTCTTTGCCGCACTTGCCCTCTCACTGGCAGATGTTGAGCACGAGATTGTTCTGGTTGATGACGGCTCTACCGACAACACCGTGGATGAAATCCGGGCCCATGCTCCGGCCAATGCGCAACTTGTCATACTCAACAAGAATTACGGGCAGACAACCGCGATGGCTGCCGGCATCGACCATGCACGAGGTGAACTGATTGCCACCATGGATGGTGACTTGCAGAATGACCCTTCGGATATTCCGATGATGATGCACTACCTTTATGACCATGATCTTGATGTGGTTGCAGGGCGAAGGGCTGGACGACAGGATGGTATGTTCCTGAGAAAAATTCCAAGCAAGATCGCCAATGCCCTCATCAGAAATCTGACCAATGTGCACATCCGCGACTATGGCTGCACGCTGAAGGTCTTCAAAAAAGATGTGGCCAAAAATCTCGGTCTCTACGGCGAGCTGCACCGCTTTATACCGGTGCTCGTGCAACTCTATGGCGCCAGCATGGAAGAGGTTGATGTACGGCATCACCCCCGAAAATTCGGAACATCAAAATATGGGATAGGACGCACCTTCAAGGTGTTGAGCGACCTGCTCTTCATGCTCTTTTTCCAGAAATACAGCCAGAAACCGATGCATCTTTTCGGGACGCTTGGTTTTCTCTCCCTCTCGATAGGCATAGCCCTGAATCTTTACCTTCTTGCCCTGAAAATTCTGGGTCAGGAAATTGGCGGACGCCCGCTGCTCTCACTGGGCATCATCATGACCTTTATCGGCATTCAGCTCATTACGACCGGCTTTATTGCCGAATTCATCATGCGCACCTACTACGAGTCACAGAACAAGAAACCCTATATCATCAAAAAGATCGTTGGCAAACCGTAACATCAACCCCAAAAAGCTGCTCAAAACGCTGCTGCAGCTCATTGTCACCAGTGCAGCCCTTTATCTTGTCCTGAAAAAGACCGATGTTCCCAAACTTGGTGACATTATCCGGAATGCCAACCCCTGGTATCTTCTGCTCTCACTCCTTTTTTTCAATATCTCCAAGTTCATCAATGCGGTGCGCCTGAACCGCTTTTTCAAGGTCATCGGCATTGAACTCTCTGCGATGTACAACCTGAAGCTCTACTATCTCGGAATGTTCTATAATCTCTTCCTTCCGGGAGGCGTCGGCGGTGATGGCTACAAAATTTATGTGCTGCAAAAAAACCACGGACTGAAAATGATCAATGTTTTTCATGCGGTGTTTTGGGACCGTCTCTCCGGAATCATTGCACTGATCTTTCTTTCGCTCATCCTGCTGCAACCGAGCAGTTTTGTTGTGCACCTTCCCCGGTTTGTGCCCTATCTCTGGGTCTTGCTCATTGCTGTCTACCCGCTGGCACGGCTGCTCAACAAGCTCTTTTATAAACAGTTTATCAGCGTTTTTACCATCACCTCCATCGAGTCGCTGCTGATTCAGATTGCCCAGGTAATCTCTGCATTTTTTATACTGAAAGCCATTTCACAGAATGCACATGTCGTTGACTATCTGGTGATATTTTTGATATCGACAATCGCAACCATTATTCCAATCACGATCGGAGGAGCTGGAGCCCGGGAGATAACCTTCTTTTATCTGCTTGGTTTTATACAAGTAGGCACCAACGCAGGCGTTGCACTCTCGCTCATCTTCTTTGTTATTTCGGCCATCTCCTCACTTGCCGGAATTCTCACGCGGATCCATCATGAAAAAAGCGTGCCGGAAATCGAGGAAGTCCACCCATAGCAGCTTCAAATGCTAAGGGTTGGTGAGTTCAAGATCTTTCAGCTTGATCTGCCACTGCTCGCGATTGTTCCACATCCTTTTCTCGACCGAATAGACCATCGAAAATACCGGACGGAATTGAGTTGTAAGCGCGGTATAGATGTCGATACGGTCAAAACCGATCACGTCGAAGGTGCGCCCGTTCCTGTCTCTGAGTGCAAACTTGACGTGCCGCTCTTTGAGCAGTTTTGGCTGGCCATAGAGCACAAGATCTTCCGACATGAAGAGCGGCTCACGGTTCCCATGACCGTAGGGTGCAAACTGTTCGAGCACATTGATAAAGTTAGCGGTAATCTCCTCAAGAGTAAGCCGTGAATCAACAACAAGCTCTTTCTGCCGTTGTCCAATTGAGAGACGAACGGAACAGACCTCGTTGAACTTTTTGCGGAATGGTGCAAAATTTTCGGGCCGGAGGGTAATTCCTGCCGCCTGCTGATGCCCCCCGAACTGTTCGAGATAGTCGCCGCACTCTTGCAGCGCCTCATAGATATTGAGCCCTTCAACGCTTCGTACCGATCCCTTGATAAGCCCGTTCATGCCACCGAGGATGACCGTCGGCAGATAATGTTTTTCAATCATTTTTGAAGCCACAATACCAAGCACTCCGATATGCCATGATTCGTCATAGAGCACAATCGAAGAACTCCAGGAAGCAACATGGCTTGCAATCAGCTTTTCAGCCTGCACCATAATGTCGGCATCAATTTCCCTGCGCCTTGAGTTCATACCATCAAGCTCATCGGCATGGCGCTTGCACTCCTCAATCGAATCGCAAAGCAGCCACTCAACGGCAAGGTGTGCGGAGTGCATTCTTCCTGCGGCATTGATACGGGGCGCAATGCCAAATGCAATATGAAACATGCCAAATTCTGCCGGAGCAACCTTCATGAGCGCAAACATCGCCTGTAAATTGGCTCTGGGCTTTGTGCGCATACGCTGCAACCCTTCGCGAACCATCGTACGATTTTCATTTTCCAGAGAAACCATGTCGGCCGCTGTGGCAATGGCAACAAAATCAAGATATTTCTGCCAGCTCTCCGGAGCGGCCTGCATACGCTCGGCAATGGCCTGAATGAACTTGAAGGCCACACCGCACCCGCATAACTCCCTGAAAGGATAGGTGGAGCCGGGAACCTTTGGATTCAAAATAGCATAGGCCGGGGGAAGCTCATCAGGCTCGTGATGGTCGCAGATGATGACATCAATACCCTGACCTTGACATCGCCCTATCGCTTCATTTTCGTTTATGCCGCAATCGACGGTCACAAGGAGCGTGACGTTTTGCTCAACAACCGAGTCGATGCCCTCAGTCGACAGGCCATAACCCTCCGTAAAGCGGTCATTGATATAGTAGGAGACTTGAGCCCCCTGCTCTTTCAAAAAAAGCAGGAGCAGTGCCGTACCGGTTGTGCCATCAACATCATAATCACCATAAAGCATTATTTTTTCATGATTGCAGATGGCCCGCAGTGTGCGCTCGACCGCACGCTCCATATCCTGCAGAAGAAAGGGAGAGGGTAAATCAAGAATCGAAGCACGAAAGTACTCCTTTGCCTCCTCGTAGGTCTGAACACCGCGATTGAAGAGTGCCCTTGCAACAGGCAGCGAAACATTGATTGCCTCTGAGAGAACAAGTACCGCCTGTTCATCGGGAGAGCGAAAATTCCAGCGGTATCGTTTCATGAAAAAAGGAAAAGAGGGCTAGTGAAAAGAAGCTCAATTTAGGCAAGAGTTCGCCATTTCCTGAAAAAAAACATTTCACCAACGATCTGCTGGCTTATACACTTGAAAGAGGCTCTGAATATCCCTACATTGGAGTTCGAACGATAGACATTGTCTATCGCTCAATAAACACACACTAACCATCAGGAAGAGAGAGCATGAGTAATTTAATTACGATTGAACGCCACATCCTTGAACAGCAGAAATTTTTTCCCGAAGCACACGGGGAACTTACCGACCTTCTCAACGACGTGGCCTTTGCCGCAAAACTCGTAAGAAAAGAGGTTGTCCGCGCAGGCCTTGTTGACATTCTTGGTTTAACAGGCGAGACCAATGTGCAGGGTGAAGAGGTCAAAAAACTTGATATTTTCGCCAATGAAAAAATCATCTCCGCCATCGGCCAGCACGGACGCTTTGCCATTATGGGTTCCGAGGAAAATGAAGAGATCATTATTCCTCCAAAAAATGAGAGCGGCAACTATGCACTCCTCTTCGATCCGCTGGATGGCTCTTCAAACATTGACGTTAATGTGAGCGTCGGCACCATCTTCTCCATCTATAAACTCAAGGGGGACGATCCCGGCAAAGCAAACATCAATGACTGTTTGCAGCATGGGTACGAGCAGGTTGCTGCCGGTTATGTCATCTACGGCTCATCAGTCGTCATGGTCTATACCACTGGCCACGGTGTACACGGCTTTACCTACGACCCGAGCATCGGAGAGTTTCTTCTTTCGCACGAAAACATCATTACCCCGAAAAGCGGCAAGTACTACTCCATCAACGAGGGCTCTTACGCGCAGTTCAACGAGGGCACAAAAAAATATCTCGACTATATCAAAGAGGAAGATCCGGCAACAAACCGTCCTTACAGTACCCGCTACATCGGTTCACTGGTAGCCGACTTCCACCGCAACCTGCTGACTGGAGGCATATTCATCTATCCGCCGACCACAAAGCACCTGAAAGGAAAGCTCCGGCTCATGTACGAAGCCAACCCCCTTGCCTTTATCTGTGAACAGGCTGGCGGACGGGCCACAAACGGCCGGGATCGCATCCTTGATATTCAGCCACTCGAACTGCATCAGCGCACACCGCTCTATATCGGCAGCGTCGATGACGTGATTGTGGCCGAAGAATTTGAGCAGGGATTGAGGTAATATACAGTTTTTTTGAGGCCCTGTAGGGGCTTGCTGCGGCAAGCC
>CAIXCO010000024.1 GCA_903917955.1 uncultured Chlorobiaceae bacterium
CTCATCAAGAATTCTTCTGCTCGGCCTCGGCTCAGTCGGCCTGATGGTTGCAGAGTACCTTCATGCTCTCGGCTACAAGCACATTGATGCCGTAGAAACCTTCAGCATCCGGGGGCAAATCTCCCATGCCGAGCACATCGCCCTTGCCATTGACGATTTCACGCAAGAGTTCAACGACAGTTATGATCTTGTTCTTGAAACCACGGGCAGGATCCTGTTGATAGAAAAGGCCGTGCGCCTGATGAAGCAGCAAGCAAAAGTTCTGCTGATGGGCAATTATGAGGTTATGGCCTACGATTATCGCCTGATACAGCACAAGGAGCCGGTTATCATAAGCTCAGGAATTACAGCCTTCTCACACCTGCATGAGGCATTCGCCCTGCTTGAGAGCGGACGACTTGAGAGTGAAAAGTTTTTTACCAGTGTCTTTCCTGTCGAACAATACGAGATGGCCTACCGAAGGGCTCTTGACAGCAAAGATTCCATCAAGACTGTCTTGAGCTGGATCTAACTGCTTAACATTGTCATACCATGGGTGTTGCCGTCCGTTTGAGTTCAATCTCCAAAAAGTTTGGAAGCTTTTTTGCGAACCGTACTATCTCCCTTTCGGTTGAAGAGAGCACCATTCACGCTCTTGTGGGGGAGAATGGTGCGGGAAAGAGCACTCTGACCAAAATGATCTACGGCATACATCAGCCCACCTCAGGCGAGCTCTTCATCAATGGTAACGCGGTACGGTTCACCTCCCCCCGCGATGCTATACAATCTGGCATCGGTATGGTGCATCAGCACTTCATGCTTGTTCCTGAGCTCACTGTGGCCGAAAACATCATCCTTGGCAATGAACAGTGCCGACTTTTTCAGCCCCTCCCCCTGAAAAAAAGCAAAGCCCTTATCCTGAACGATGCCGAAGCCTACGGTCTTGCCATTGACCCTGACGCCCTTGTGGGCAGCCTCAGCACCGGAGAGTTGCAACGTGTTGAAATTCTCAAGCTCCTCTTCCGTCACGCATCCATCATGATTTTTGATGAACCAACCGCAGTACTCACCCCTGCGGAAACAGAGCACTTTTTTACAACGCTCCGCTCCCTGCGCGACAAGGGAAAAACCATTATCCTCATTACCCACAAACTTGACGAAGTGCTTGCCGTGGCCGACGTGGTAAGTGTGATGCGAAGGGGTGAAATTGTCGGCACCATACCGGCATGCTCAGCAACAAAAGCAAAGCTTGCACGGATGATGGTGGGGCGCAACCTCCTTTTGAGAGTTACCAACCCGCCAGCCTCCCCCGGAAAAATCATCCTCAGCATCAACAAGCTTGGGTTTCGCACAAAAAAAGGCGTAGAGAAGCTTCATGACCTCACCCTGAACATCAAGGCGGGAGAGATCTACGGCATTGCCGGAGTTGAGGGGAACGGACAAAGCGAGTTGCTGCAAGCTCTCTGGGGCCTCGTACCCGAAGGAACGCTCATCATTGGCGAAGCCTGGCTCAAAGAGCACTCACTTCTCGGCAGTTCGCCCGACGAGATAGCCGACATGGGCGTTTCGCACATTCCTGAAGACCGCCTGCGCCACGGGGTTATTTTGAACTATACTGTTTCGGAAAACCTCCTTTTCGGGCGACACCGGGAGCACGCTTTTCATAAAGGGATCGGCTTCAATACAGAGGCACTCAACCGCTATACGAAAGCGATGATCGCTGATTATGCTCTCAGTTGCAACTCGCCCGGTCGCCTGCCACTCTCCGCCCTCTCGGGAGGCAACCAGCAAAAGATCGTCCTTGCCCGGGAACTCAGCCGGCCCGCCATCTCCCTGCTTCTCCTTGCCCAGCCCTCGCGCGGAGTTGATATTGGAGCGATTGAGACAATTCATCAAAAAATTATTGAAGCACGCATGAGTGGCATGGCAATCCTTCTTCTCTCATCTGAACTTGAAGAGATTATCGCGCTCTCAACGCGTATCGGCTGCATCTACAAGGGCTCCATCCGCCATGAGTTC
>CAIXCO010000025.1 GCA_903917955.1 uncultured Chlorobiaceae bacterium
AGTTTTGACGGTGATGGCGCGCTCTTTCGTCTGGTCTCCGAAGCCCAGCGTATTCGACTGGCCCATTTGTTCGATCCGGTGCTGGCCGTTCATACATCAAATATAGAGCCCCTGCCCCATCAGATTACAGCGGTTTATGAATCAATGCTGCCTCGCCAGCCTTTGCGATTTCTTTTGGCCGACGATCCCGGTGCAGGTAAAACAATCATGGCTGGTTTGCTTATCAAGGAGCTGATTGCCCGGGGAGACCTGCAACGCTGCCTGATTGTTTGCCCCGGTGGTTTGGCCGAGCAATGGCAGGATGAACTCTACCGCCGTTTTCATTTGCCTTTTGAGATTCTTACCAATGACAAACTGGAGGCAGCCCGTACCGGCAACTGGTTCCTTGAAACAAATCTGGTCATTGCCCGCCTCGATAAACTTTCTCGCAATGAAGATGTCCAGTTAAAGTTGCAAGCCCCGGATTGCCGATGGGATCTGGTGATCTGTGACGAAGCACATAAAATGTCAGCCACGGTTTTTGGCAACGAAACCAAATACACCAAGCGCTACCGACTTGGCCAACTGCTCTCGACCTTGACGCGTCATTTTCTGTTGATGACAGCGACTCCGCATAACGGCAAGGAGGCTGACTTTCAGCTTTTTATGGCACTGCTTGACGGTGATCGTTTCGAGGGGAGGTTCCGCGACGGTGTTCATTCGTCTGACGTTTCTGACTTGATGCGTCGCATGGTCAAGGAAAATTTGCGGAAGTTCGACGGCACACCACTCTTCCCGGAGCGTATTGCCTACACACTTCCTTACCATCTGTCGCCCCAGGAGGAAGCACTCTACAAAGCCGTCACGAGCTATGTCCGCGAAGAGTTCAATCGTGCTGAGGCATTGGAAAATAACAAGCGAGCAGGTACGGTAGGCTTTGCCTTAACTATCCTGCAACGCAGGCTTGCATCATCTCCAGAGGCTATTTATCAATCGTTGCGCCGTCGCAAGGAAAAACTTGAAAGCCGTCTGCGTGAACTTGAACTGCTCCACCGTGCCGGTCAGGTTGTACCGGATCCGTCACTTTCATCGCCAGCACTCGACAGCGAAGATATTGATGATCTTGATGATGCACCAGAAAACGAAGTGGAAGCTCTTGAGGAAGAGATCCTCGACCAAGCCACCGCAGCACACTCAATCGCTGAACTGCGAAGTGAAATCGAAACCCTCAAGGAACTCGAAGCGAGTGCATTGAGGGTTCGCAGTAGTGGCACTGATACCAAATGGGCTGAACTCTCAAGTTTACTGGGTGAAATCTTCACTACTCCACAGCAGTCCGGTCAGGTGGTCGAACCGGGAGTTCCTTACGGAGCAGGCCCGATTCCGCTTCCAAAGCCTTCGTTGCACCAGAAGCTGATTATCTTTACCGAGCATCGCGACACGCTCAACTATCTGGAAAAACGCATTACCGGGTTTCTGGGCCGCAAGGAGGCTGTGGTCATCATTCATGGTGGTACAAGCAGAGAAAATCGTCTCGCGGTTCAGGAAGCCTTCAAACACGACCCAACCGTTCAAGTGCTCCTTGCAACCGATGCGGCGGGTGAAGGCATCAACCTGCAACGATCTCACCTGATGGTCAACTACGACCTGCCCTGGAACCCGAACCGGCTGGAACAACGCTTCGGGCGTATCCACCGTATTGGCCAAACCGAAGTTTGCTACCTCTGGAATCTGGTCGCCGACGACACCCGCGAGGGTGATGTCTATCGCAGGCTGCTTGAAAAGCTGGAACAGGCACGACAGACTTTGGGCGGTCAGGTTTTTGACGTGCTGGGTAAACTCGCCTTCGAGGCATACGGCAAGCACATGTCGTTGCGTGACCTGCTTATCGAGGCTATCCGTTATGGCGAAAAACCCGAAACCAAAGCATTTCTAACCACAGTACTCGATACCGCACTCGACAGCAGCCACCTGCAAGCCCTGCTCGAAGAGAGAATGCTGGTTCATGACGCTATGGATTCAACCAACGTGCAGCGCATCCGTGCCGATATGGAACGTGCCGATGCTCGCCGGTTGCAGCCACATTATGTTGAATCGTTTTTTCTTGAAGCATTCCGGCTCCTTGGCGGCAATGCCCGGCAGCGTGAGCCTCGCCGATTCGAGATCACCCATGTTCCCGCTCCGGTCAGAAATCGTGACCGCCTCATCGGTATCGGTGAACCGGTGCTGACGCGCTACGAGCGCATCGCTTTCGAGAAAACCCTGATTGCACCGCAGGGAGAACCGCTGGCCGCATTCCTCTGTCCCGGTCATCCGCTGCTTGACTCGGTCATCGATCTGACGTTGGAGCGGCATCGCGATCTTCTCAAACGAGGTACGGTGCTGGTTGATGAACGTGACCCCGAAATCAAGCCAAAAGTGCTCTTTTATCTGGAACACGCCATTCAGGACGCTGGCGTTAACCGCGACGGCAGTCGCCGCATTGTTTCTAGACGCCTGATGTATGTCGAGTTGGACGACCAGGCGACCGTTCGTCACCTTCACTACGCGCCCTATCTCGATTTCCGGCCTCTTGCTGCAGGCGAGCCTGATGTTGACGCTCTGCTCAACCGCCCAGAATGTCAATGGATTACCCGGGAGTTGGAGCAAAGTGCACAGGGTTACGCCATCACCCACGTCGTCCCTGACCATCTTGCAGAAATCAAAGGCCGTAAACTCGAACTGATAGCTAAAACCGAGGCCGCCGTAAAAGATCGTCTGACCAAGGAGATTACCTACTGGGATCATCGTTCCGAAGAGCTGAAGCTGCAAGAGCGTTCAGGAAAACCCAATGCCCGACTCAACTCCGGCGAAGCGCGAAAACGCGCCGACCTGCTGCAAGGGCGAATGCATAAAAGGCTCGAAGAGTTACGGCTCGAAGCCCAGCTTTCACCACTGCCTCCCGTTGTGCTTGGCGGTATGTTGGTAGTGCCGATTGGCCTCATTCATGCCATGACGGGCCACCCCGAACCAGTGGCCATAACCCCGACCGACACCCAGGCGAGCGCTGCCCGCGCACGAGCAATCATCATGGAGATCGAGCGCACTCTCGGTTTTGACCCCACCGATCGGGAACTTGAAAAGCTTGGCTACGACATCGAAAGTCGCATTCCCGGCACAGGCAAACTGCGCTTCATTGAAGTCAAGGGGCGCGTTTCCGGTGCACCGACCATCACCGTTACCCGCAACGAAATTCTCTATTCTCTCAAC
>CAIXCO010000026.1 GCA_903917955.1 uncultured Chlorobiaceae bacterium
TGGGCCGTTGAGCAATTAGTACGCGCCAGGGAAGAGGAGTTGGAGGCTTGGGCTAAAGCGATTTTCACTGCCCCTACTCTGGAAGCTGTGTTCAGGAACGCTGACCCCTCATAAAGAATTGACAGGCGATGGATTTCTGCTTGAAAAACGTGGATGCGCACGCAGGGTGAACCGTTTTGAGTTATAGGGAGTATTCATGGAAACAATTGATTTCAGAAAAAGTGCGGTTTGCATCATGGCAGGAGGGGAAGTGCGCGCAAATTATGCACATCGGGCCATTCTCTGAAGAGGGGCCTACCATTGAAAAACTTCACCGTTTTATTGAGGCAAGCAACCGGCAGTGAACCGGCAAGCATCACGAAATATACCTGAGTGACATCCGCAAAGCCGATCCTAAAAAGTGGAAAACCATCATCCGCCAGCCTATGGAGTGATGGTGCTTATTTTGCCATCCAATGCCGGATTTCACCGCGTCGGCAACGAATTTTATTGTTGAAACTGTTTTTCTGGTTGCAGAAAATCAGAAAAAACATTATAATGGATAAAATTAATCCGGTTTTTGTTTTTTACTTATAACGTTAACTAAAAAAAGAAAATATCATGAGTGTACTCGTTGGTCGCAATGCGCCTGATTTTGATGTCGCAGCCGTTGTCAATGGCTCGCAGTTTGTTGATTCAATAAAGCTTTCATTTTTTAAGGGAAAGTATGTGGTGCTTTTCTTTTATCCGCTTGATTTCACCTTTGTCTGTCCGACAGAGTTGCATGCCTTTCAGGAGAAGATCCAGGAGTTCCGTGACCGGAATGTTGAGCTGATTGGCTGTTCGGTCGATTCCAAGTTTTCCCATTTTGCCTGGCTTCATACACCGAGAACCCAGGGTGGTATCAAGGGGATTACCTATACGCTTCTTTCGGATCTCAACAAGACAGTGGCTGCTGATTATGATGTGCTGCTTGAGGGCGCGGGGATTGCACTCAGAGGGCTTTTCCTGATCGACAAGGAGGGTGTTGTGCAGCATCAGGTGGTCAATAATCTTTCTCTTGGCCGCAACATTGATGAGGTGCTCAGGTTGGTTGATGCGTTGCAGTTTACCGAAGAGCATGGTGAGGTTTGCCCGGCAAACTGGAACAAGGGTGATAAATCGATGGCCCCGACGCAAGAGGGTTTGATTGAATTTTTCGAGGAGACCTGATAACCCTTGTCATTTCGACGAACGACCTTGACGAACGATCTTGTCATTTCGACGAACGAAGTGAGGAGAAATCTTTCAGCGCAATAAAGATTTCTTGCTGACGCTCGAAATGACAGTGTGACGTGATCGTGCGGGAATAAGCGTACCATACTAATTCATTGCAAGTTACAGCTTTCCCCCGCGCTTCAAGGAAAAGGCGGGGGAGGGCTGTATCAGTTTAGTATGCTTTGGCAAACACAACCTTGCGGGCGGCCGGTTGCCCTGAGTAGATGCAGGTGCCGGGTTCGTCAATGCGGTATTGTGCAATATAGTCGGCCTCTTCGGGGAGCACCCTGATGGTGGCTTTGGTCTCCGCCTTGATTTTTGCTTCCGTTTCTGCCGTGCCGTCCCAGTGGGCGATCACAAATCCCTTTTCAACCGCCACCTTGAACTCTTCATAACTCTGCACTTCAAACGTGTGCTCTGTGCGGAACTGGAGCGCACGGTCGAACATGCTTTCCTGGATGGTGTTCAAAATTTCACTGATGCGTACTGGCAGGGTTTCGGCGAGCGCCAGTTCGGTTTTTTCAAGCGTGTCGCGTCGAGCGGCGATGCAGATACCCTTCTCGATATCGCGTGGCCCGAGTTCGATACGGATGGGAATGCCCTGCAGCTCATATTCGGCAAATTTCCATCCTGGGGAGTTTTGTTCGCTGCTGTCAACAAAGGCCGTTACGCCGTGTTTGTTCAGTTCGCAGGCAAGGGCATTGGCCCGCTCAATAACGGCCGCCTTGTCGCCCCTGAGAATGGGGATGATGACCACCTGGCGTGTGG
This sequence comes from uncultured Chlorobiaceae bacterium, assembly GCA_903917955.1. Lineage (GTDB taxonomy): Bacteria > Bacteroidota > Chlorobiia > Chlorobiales > Chlorobiaceae > Chlorobium. Next base: position 2,005 of record CAIXCO010000026.1, read on the forward strand.
CAAGTTTTGGGGGCAGCACCAGACCGCGATCATCCGAGTGGGCCATGATCAAAGCACCGATCAGCCTTGTTGATACGCCCCAACTGGTTGCCCAGACGTAGTCGAGCTTGCCCTCTTTGGTCTGGAACTGGCAGTCGAAGGCCTTGGCAAAATTCTGGCCGAGGTTATGGGAGGTTCCCGCCTGAAGCGCCTTGCTGTCTTGCATCATCGCCTCAATGCACCAAGTATCAACCGCACCGGCAAATTTTTCGTTGTCGGTTTTCTTGCCCATGATGACCGGCATTGCCATGTACTCTTCGGCAAAGGTTTTGTAGACGTTGATCATGCGGAGCACCTCTTCCTGCGACTCCTCCGGGTTGGCATGGGCGGTATGGCCCTCCTGCCAGAGAAATTCGGTGGTTCTGAGGAAGAGGCGGGTTCTCATCTCCCAGCGTACCACGTTGGCCCACTGGTTAATCAGAATCGGCAGGTCGCGGTAGGACTGAATCCATTTTTTATAGGAA
>CAIXCO010000027.1 GCA_903917955.1 uncultured Chlorobiaceae bacterium
CGCTTTCATCATTTTTTCTCCCTCTTTTCTCCCTTGAGTGCGCAAGGGTCGGCCTCGGGATAGAATCGCCACTCACGGTTCACAATCAGGCGGGCACCATAGCTGAAGGTGAAGTATGACCATCCCCATTGCAGCAGCACAAAGACCCGATGGCGGAAGCTGGTCAAAAAGTAGATATGCACCAGCAGCCAGGTGAACCAGGCAAGAATGCCGTCAAATTTCAGGCCGCCGAATTCAACTATGGCCTTGTTTTTTCCGATGGTGGCCATTTGCCCCTTGTCGCGATATCGGAAAGCCTTTCTTGCTTTTGTTTTCAGGTCAAGCAGAATGTTTTTTCCGATGCTCCGACCCTGCTGCAGGGCAACAGGCGCAAGCCCCGGCAGGGGAGTGCCATTTTCCGCAACAAAGTGCGCAAGGTCACCGCCGACAAAGATCTCCGGGTGATTTGGAATACTGAGATCTTCGCTGACAATGATGCGTCCGATACGGTCGGTCTCTACTCCATCCATTGTTTTGCCAATCTCTATGGCCGTAACACCGGCAGCCCAGAGCACCGTTGCCGCTTCGATGCGCTCATTGCCGATTTGCACTCCGTTGGCATCAACCTCGCTCACCATGCTGTTGGTCCACACCTGCACACCGAGCTTTTCAAGAGATCGGGTCGCCTTGCTGGCAAGATCGGGAGAAAATGAGCCAAGAATGCGTGGAGCCGCTTCAACAATAAAAATGCGGGTAAGCTTGGGATCAATGTGCCGGTAAAATTTCGAGAGGGTGTAGCGGCTCATTTCGCCAATAGAGCCCGCCAACTCTACACCGGTCGGCCCGCCGCCGACAATGACAAAGGTGAGCAGTTTCTTGCGTTCAACAAAATCCGTTGTCCGTTCAGCCCGTTCATAAGCCTCCATCACCCGACGGCGAATCTCCTTGGCCTGCGCAAGGGTTTTCAGCCCGGGAGCAAACTCTTCCCACTCGTTGTGGCCAAAATAGTGGTGCTGTACACCGCAAGCCAGAATCAGATAATCGTAAGGAATATCGCTGAAATCGGTCATGACCATTTTATTCTCAACATCAATGCGCTCCACAATACCCTTGAAGACCGTGATGTTCTGGTAGTTTGCCAGCATGTTCCGCAGCGGGGCGGCAATATCACCCTCGCCAAGTGCTGCCATGGCAACCTGATAGAGCAGCGGCTGAAAGAGGTGGTAGTTCTTCCTGTCGATGAGGGTAACCTCAACATCTTTTTTATTGCCAAGTATCCTGGCCGCATTCAGTCCTGCAAATCCTCCACCGACAATCACAACCCTTTTATTCATGTCCTTGTTTTTACCTTTCCAGTGAAAAGGGTGAATGTATACTCTTTTTTTTGCAAGCCAAAAGCAATTGCATAGGGCTTTATAATCTTATTTAACCGTTTTTCCTGTAATGCAGCTTTTTTGGCGGCATTTTTTTCTATTCCGTAACAGAGAGCGTGCCATTGCAGGCCCTTTTTTTCAGGTGAGCCGCTCAATTATTTTTGTGTGCCGGGGAAATTTTTGCAGCAG
>CAIXCO010000028.1 GCA_903917955.1 uncultured Chlorobiaceae bacterium
GCATTGTGGATGGCCTCAAGGTCAGCATGGAGTGGCAGTTCAGGCACAACCTCCTGAAGGGCCATTTCCGTATAGCCAAGAATGACACAGAGCATGTTGCTGAAATCGTGGGCTACTCCCCCGGTAAGCTGGCCCATAATAGCCATTTTCTGCGACTGGATAAGCGCTTCGAGTGTCTTTTTTTCCCGTAATCTGGCGAGTTTGCCATTGATGACATCACGGGCAATATAGGCAAGCGCGCTCACCCATCGGATATCATCTTCGTTATAGAGAAACAGCTTGTTGCCCACTCCCATGAGTGCTGTTACCCTCTTGCCTTTCATGACCGGCACAACCAGTGTTCGCGTGAAGCCAGTTTGCTCATAGCTTATGCCCTGCTGCTCCATAAATGCCTTGAAATCGTTGTGTATTACCGCTTTGTGTTCCAGCAGTGCATCGGCCCATAGACCTGATTTGTTCAGGAACGATTGATCACCCTTATAGCGTTTCATCCAGCCGCTTTTCCCGATGGATTTGGTTGACCATATCTCCAGCGAGGGCTGAGTTTTATCATCCATGAGCAGGTGGCAGAATCCAATTGAGCTCTCTGTCAGTCGTTCGGCTTCGTCGAGTGTTGCCCGGAGCAACTCCTCAACCGAGTGGTTCTTCGCCATCTTGAAGAGACGAAGTCGAAATGTGGTGATCGCTTCCTGCCGTTTGCGCTCGGTGATATCGTGAATAATAGCATAGAGAAGGGGCGCTCCTGCGCTCTCTATCATATTGCTGAAAACCTCCACATCACAAATTGAGCCGTCTTTGCGGCGGTGAGAGAATAAAAAATGGTTTTGCTCCGAAGAACGGATTTTTTCCAGATTCTTTTTTACCGTTTCAGGCGAAAGTATACTGAGCTGCTCGATATTCATACGGCGAAGTTCCTCAACCGGCCAGCCGTAAAATTTTGCCGCCGCAGGATTGGCATCAACAATCGCGCCTGTCTCCGGCTCAATGATAAGCTGGATTGCGGCATGACTCTCAAACATTTTCCTGAACCGCTCTTCGCTCTCTTGCAGTTTTTGTTCGGCCAGCTTGCGTGCAGTGATATCTTCGAATACTGCAAAGAACTCTCCCTTTTTCGAACTGAAGGCTGAAACGTCGTGCCAAGCCTTCATAGGAGAGATGTAAATTTCAAAGCGGTCAGCAATGCCGCTTGCTGCAACCCTGGCAAATCGTTCCAAAAGTTCAGGAGTTGACTGATGAAGAGTGGGAAGTCCCTCGGAGGCCCTTCGCCCCACAACATTTTTTAGTCCGGTTCGTTCAGAGAAGGCTGGGTTCACCGCTTCGTGAACGAAATCAACCGCGACACCCTCTTCGTAAAATATTCGGCAATAGGCGCAGCCGCTCAGCATACTCTCAAACAGGTCACAATAGCCTCTCTTGCTTCCTGCGAATGTATCGTCGTTAACTCTGTGATTGGCAGGACAAAACCTCTCCGCTATTATGATAAATCCGTCATTGTTATTCTTGGTTGAGCTATTGCTGCTGTTGTCATTCTGCATTGGGGTGTACCTTTTTTTCAATGGTAAATGACGGGCCGTGTGACGGGC
>CAIXCO010000029.1 GCA_903917955.1 uncultured Chlorobiaceae bacterium
TACCCGCAGCTCAAACTCATAGAAGGTGACTTCCTTGAAACCGATCTTGCTGCACTTGCCGTCGAAAAGCCACTCAGGGTACTCGGCAATATCCCCTACTCCATCACCACACCCATCCTTTTCAAGCTTCTTGAACATCGCTGCCACCTCCTCTCAGCAACTCTGATGATGCAGCATGAAGTGGCCATGCGAATTGTCGCAAAACCCAGCACAAAAGAGTATGGCATTCTCGCCGTCCAACTACAGGCCTTCTGCGATGTCCGCTACCTCTTCAAGGTCGGGCGTAAAGTATTCAAGCCACAGCCCGGGGTCGATAGCGCTGTTCTGCAAATGACACCTAAAAAAAATAACCCGGTAGAAGATTCAGACGGCTTCCGCCGCTTCGTGCGCACAGCCTTTCACCAACGCCGAAAAACCCTGCTGAACAATCTAAAAGAGAGCTATAACCTTGACTCAGTAAGGAGCGAAACCCTGAAACTTCGGGCTGAAGCGCTCCCGATTGAGGCATTTTTTGAACTGTTCAGTGAGCTAAAACCACTCATCGACAAATGATTCATTGCTCGACTCTCTATTTTTTAGTAACATCAGGTTTAACAACAAATCATTCGATAGCATGTTCTGCCGCAATTGTGCCATCTGTTCTTTTTCTTTTTGTCTGACTATTTCGTCCTCCCTTCTTTTTTATTAACCAATTTTATTTTCCAGGGGGTCACTCGTATGTCGCAGTCCTTCAACACCGTTTATCAGCAATCAATTGAGAACCCGGATGCCTTCTGGGGGGAAGCCGCTGAAAAGCTGCACTGGTACAAAAAATGGAACAAGGTTCTCGATACAAGCAACCCCCCGTTTTATCGATGGTTTGCCGGTGGAATAACCAACACCTGCTACAATGCTCTCGACCGCCACGTTGATGAAGGACGCGGCAACGATCTGGCAGTTATTTTCGACAGCCCTGTAACCGGCACCAAGCAACGCTACACATTCCGGCAGTTCCGCGACATTGTTGCACTTTTTGCCGGCGCACTGCAATCAAGGGGTGTGCGCAAGGGTGATCGCGTGATCATCTATATGCCCATGATTCCCGAAGCCGTCGTCGCCATGCTTGCCTGTGCAAGAATCGGAGCCATCCACTCCGTCGTCTTCGGTGGTTTCGCCTCTCATGAGCTGGCCATAAGAATTGACGACTGCAAGCCCAAGGTGATCATTTCAGCATCATGCGGTATAGAGCACAGCAAAATAATTGACTACAAACGCCTGCTCGACTTTGCCATCGAACTGGCCCACTTCAAGCCTGAAATCTGTATCATCAAACAGCGCGACCAGCTCAAGGCAGAACTCAACGAAGAGCGCGACCTGACCTGGAACCAGTCACTCCTCGGCGCAGAACCCGCACAGTGTGTCCCTGTTGAATCTTCTGACCCCCTCTACATCCTTTATACTTCCGGCACTACCGGTCAGCCAAAAGGCATTGTCCGCGATCACGGCGGCCACATGGTAGCAATGCATTGGTCAATGAAGAATGTCTACAATGTTGAACCAGGAGAGGTTTTCTGGGCAGCAAGCGATGTCGGCTGGGTTGTCGGCCACTCCTATATTGTTTACGCTCCCCTGCTTCAGGGATGCACCACCCTGATTTTTGAAGGCAAACCCGTCGGCACACCCGATCCCGGCACCTTCTGGAGAATCATCAGCGAATACAACGTCGCAGTACTCTTTACGGCTCCGACCGCATTCCGTGCCATCAAAAAAGAGGATCCAAACGGCAACTACATCAAGAACTATGACCTCTCCAATTTCCGGACACTCTTTCTTGCCGGAGAACGGGCCGATCCTGATACCGTCAAATGGGCCGAGCGCCAACTGAATGTTCCGGTCATTGACCATTGGTGGCAGACCGAGACCGGATGGGCAATTGCCGCTAACTGCCAGGGCATTGAACCTGGACCAATCAAGTACGGCTCAGCATCAAAGGCGGTACCCGGCTATAACGTCCAGGTTGTCAACTCTGATCTGGAGCAGCTTCCCGCCGGACAGATGGGCGACATTGTCATTAAACAGCCTCTTCCTCCCGGCACCATGCTGACACTCTGGAAGGCCGACAACCGGTTCGTCGAAACCTACATGAAACAGTTCCCCGGCTACTACCAGACCAGCGATGCCGGCTTTATTGACGAAGATGGCTATATCCATATCATGTCGCGCACCGATGACGTCATCAATGTTGCCGGCCACAGACTCTCCACAGGAGCAATTGAAGGGGCTCTCTGCGAACATCCTGACGTTGCAGAAAGTGCGGTTATCGGTGTTCATGACGACCTGAAAGGGCAGGTGCCACTCGGATTCCTCGTCCTCAAAAACAATGTTGACACCCCGCACAACCTGATCATCAAACACGTTATTGAGTACGTGCGTGAAAATATCGGGCCTGTTGCCTCCTTCAAGAATGCCATTGTGGTTGACCGACTGCCAAAAACCCGCTCAGGCAAAATTCTGAGGGGAACCATGCGCAAAATTGCCAACAGCGAAGAGTACACCATGCCGGCAACAATTGATGATCCTGCAATTCTTGATGAAATCAGGGAAGCGCTCCAGACCATCGGTTATGCCGTCAAGAGCAAATCCATTACAAAGGACGCATGATCAAAAAAATTGACCACATAGCGATTGCCGTCCACAACCTTGAAAGCGCACTTGAGACGTTCCGGAACGTTCTCGGGTGCGCCCCCGGGGCAATCAGAATCGAAGAGGTGCCTTCTGAAAATGTGCGCGTGGCATTTATCTCTATCGGAGAGAGCAAAATAGAACTGCTCGAACCCATGAACGATGAGAGCCCCATTGCAAAATTTCTTGCAAAAAACGGCGACGGCATGCACCACATCGCACTGGAGACGGACGATATCGACAGAGAGAGAGAGCGACTTGCATCGGTCAACATTACTCCCCTTGGCCGGCCAAAAGAGGGAGCTGGTGGAAAGAAAATAATCTTTCTCCACCCCAAAGAGACTAACAGGGTTCTTCTTGAATTTGCTCAAAAACAGCATTAACCAATCAAGACAAAGCAGCTTGTAACCAGTGAAACATTTCTATCTGCCTTTCGAAAAAAAAGAGGATTTCAGTTACTCCCACGAGAGTATTGAACAGCTCACCGAATACGAAAAGTATCAGCTCTCCTTTCACCCCGAACGCCCCAAACATCTCGATTACCTGACCGTCTTTGACGAAGCCGAAGAGTGTTTGCAGAACGATCTGCACGGCAGTTGCATTATCCAGACCCACCGGGCTGTGCTGCGCAACGGAGAAAACTCATGGTGGCCCGTCATGCTCATCGGTCAGCAATCAGGGCCAACCTCTGATTTTGCACTCATGCGCAAACTAATGAGGAATCCCGAGGAGATAAAAAAATGGAATCAGGGCATGCCCACCCCGGCGGCTTTTGAAAAGGCCATTAAAGCCATTGAGCTTGCCGAACAGGAGAACCGTATCATCATCACCGTCATTGACACGGCGGGTGCCGATCCTACCGAACAGTCGGAAGGGGGCGGAATTGCCTGGAAAATTGGACGATGCATGCAGTTGCTGGCCGAAGCCACCGTACCAACTATCTCGGTGATCATCAACCGAGGATGCAGCGGCGGTGCCATTGCCCTGACCGGATGCGACGTGGTGCTCGCCATGGAGTATTCCACCTACATGGTTATTTCACCCGAAGCGTGCTCATCCATCCTCTTCCGCACAAGGGAAAAGGCCAACTTTGCCGCACAGATTTCACAGATAACGGCCAAAGAGGCATTAAAAAATGGCATCATTGACGATATCATCGTTGAGCATGATGGGCCTGCCCACCATTTTCCAGAGTCGGCGCTTCAATCCTTCAAGAGTTCCATGGTAAAATGGATCGACCAGCTCAGCAGAATACCATCAAACGAGCTCTTTGCGCAGAGAATGACACGGTGGGAAAAGATCGGCCAGTGGGATACCATTACCGAGGAGGAGATCGCAAACTTCGAAAAACCGGTCTCCTACTTCATCCCCAAGCCAAAAAAAATCCTCTTCGTTGCCCGCCATAGAAACTGTATCGACAATGCTGGCAAAAAGTTGCTCGACCCGGTACTCTATTCAAAACTCTTTGCCGACAACTTTACCTGTGAAATATGTGGACATAGGTATGTCAGGTTAACAGCCCATGACTACATCGGCCTTGTCCTCGACCGGGATTCCTTTGTCGAACACCAGAACACCCGCTACATTGTAGACCGAGATATCCTCAATTTCCCTGATTACCAGAAAAAAATCGGTGAAGCACAGCAAAAAACCGGCGCAGCAGCCTCATTTATAACCGGTGACGCCACCATTGAGGGGAACACGGTTGTTTTTTGCGCAACCAACTTCAACTTCCTCGGCGGTTCATTCTCCATGTCGACGGCAGAAAAAATCTGGCAGGCAAGCAAAACCGCCATTGAACGCGGCGTCCCGCTTGTTATCCAGGCTACCGGAGGAGGCGCAAGAATGCACGAAGGATGCTCTTCGATGGTCGGCCTCCCCAAGCTGCATGTCGCCATATCGAGTGTCGAAAAAGCTGGACTCCCCGTCATCACCATCATTACCGACCCTACGCTCGGCGGCGTCGCCATAGGAATTGGCTCAAGGGGAATCAAACTCTTTGAACACAACGCTGGCAATATCGGCTTTTCCGGCAAACGGGTCATTGAGCAGTACACCGGCAAACCGACAACCAAAGACTTCCAGACAACCTGGTGGCTGCAACAGAGGGGATTTGTTGAACGCACGGCATTGCCAACAAACATGAAACATGCCATTTCAGAAATTCTCAGCCAGTACAACAGCGAGAACAACCAGCAGGAGGAATCATTATGACACACTCCCGGCCTGATTCCCTCTTTTCCGCTTTTCCGGCAGTCAGCCGGGATGAGTGGAAAACCAGGGCTGTAGCCGAACTTAAAGAGAGAGCTTACGACACCATCGTCTGGCATACACCGGACGGATTTGATCTGGAACCCTGGCACTCCCATGAAGAGAGTGCGCTGCACCTTGAACTGCCGCCTCCAAAAGAGATCAACACCTGGAAAAATTGCCATCGCATTCTGGTTCATGATACAGTGAGCGCAAACAAGGCAGCACTCAAAAGCTTTGAGCTTGACGCCGCAGCCCTTGAGTTCGTAATAGATGACCCGGCACTCTGCTCAGCCGAACATCTCAATCAGCTCCTTACCGGAATCAAAACCTCAGCCGTAGCCATCCACTTTTCAGGTAACCTCCCCCCGACTCAGGAACTGCTGACAACGCTTGCTGCCACTCCCGGCTTTGCCATGAACTCCGGTGGAGTGCTTGCCGAAACGCCCGCCTCGTCAAAAGAGGCCGATCTGGAGCTCTTCAGAATTGCAGAATCACTTCCGGCATTCCACTTTCTGGCCATCAATACCATCCCTTTCCACGACAAGGGATCAACCGCAGCCCAGGAAATTGCACTGGCACTTGCCAGCGTGAGCGACTACCTGCACCGCTTTCTTGAGGCTGGAGTTCCGGTAGAAAACGTTGTTGCAGCAATGGAGATCATCCTCCCTGTAGGCTCAAGCCACTTTACCGAGCTGGCCAAACCAAGAGCCCTGCGCCACCTCCTCGGCCATCTCTTGAAAGCCTACGGTGCATCCAGCACAACGCTGCCACCCCTCTTTGCCAGAACCTCAGAGAGAAACCGCTCCCTGCTCGATCCCTATACCAACATGCTCCGGCTCACCACCGAAGCGGTCTCGGCAATTCTCGGCGGTTACGAAACCCTGCACATCGGTGCCTTCGACACCGGTCTCTCCGTCAAAAAAGAGATTGCGGATCGAATCACCGGCAATATCCATCTGATTTTAAAGGAAGAGGCCTCACTCGACCGCGTGGTTGATCCGGCCCGAGGCTCACACTACCTTGAAGCCATGACAAGAGCACTTGCCGAGTCAGGCTGGAAACTCTTCAAGGAAATCGAAGCGGCAGGCGGCATGGCCGAAGCGAGCGCCAGCGGCCTCATTGAGAAAATGGTTGCCGAGTCGGCTGCCAAGCGGCAGAAAAGCCTCGAAAACCGGCAAAAAACACTGATTGGCGTCAACCGCTACTCCTGGCCCCTCTCGCCCGAACAGGAAGAGCATATCGAGGAGCTGAAACAAGCTCTTGAGCAACTCCCTGAAGGGAACGAAACTGCCGGTTATGAACTGCTGCGCCTAAAAACCCTCTCTTGCAGCCTGAAGAGTGGCCGGACCCCCTCTGTCTTTATCTGGATGCAGGGTGATGCTGCAACAAGCTTCCGCCAGGCCGCCTTCGTCGAAGAGTTTTTCACCTGCGGCGGCTTTGCAATTGCCGGACGCTCAACACTCCCGCTCGAAGAGGAGTCATACACAACCGTGCTGCAGAACAAACCGGACATTGTTGTGCTCTGCATCGCCGAAAAAGATCCCGTACCGACCGCAGAAGCACTCTGCCAAAAGCTCGGCGGCACTCTTGTTGTCATGGCAGGCAAACCACCTGCCGAAAAAGAGCGCCTCTTCGCCGCAGGCCTCGACAGCTTTATTTATACCGGCGTCAATGTCCTTGAAATGCTCAAATCCTACCAACGCAAAACAGGAGTGCAATGAGACCGGACTTTTCAGAGATCAATATTTTCTCTTCCGCTCCTTCCACGAGCACCGTAAGCACAGATGTGCAGCAGGCAGTCTGGACAACGGCAGAAGGGATTGACATCAAAACGTCATATCAGGAAACGGATGTTCAGCCTCCTGACCAACTGCACTTCGCCCCCGGCTTTGCGCCATACATTGGCGGCCCCTACACCACCATGTACACCACGCGCCCCTGGACGATAAGGCAATATGCAGGATTCTCCACCGCCGAAGAGTCGAACCGTTTTTACCGACTGAACCTTGCCGCTGGCCAAAAAGGGCTCTCCGTCGCCTTCGATCTTCCAACCCACCGTGGATACGATTCCGACCACGAACGGGTCATCGGTGATGTCGGCAAGGCCGGTGTGGCAGTCGACTCGGTTGAAGATATGAAAACGCTCTTCGACCAGATTCCACTTGGCGATATCTCAGTCTCCATGACCATGAACGGCGCAGTGCTCCCCATCATGGCCTTTTATATCGTAGCGGCTGAAGAGCAGGGTGTACCAACTGAAAAGCTCAGTGGAACCATCCAGAACGATATTCTCAAAGAGTTCATGGTGCGCAACACCTACATCTACCCGCCAGAACCCTCCATGCGCATCATCGCCGACATCTTCCGCTACACCAGCGAAAAGATGCCGAAGTTCAACTCCATCAGCATCTCAGGCTACCATATCCAGGAAGCGGGCGCCACAGCCGATCTTGAACTGGCCTTCACCCTTGCCGACGGACTCGAATACATTCGTACCGGCCTGAAAACAGGGCTCGACATTGATGCCTTTGCCCCTCGCCTCTCCTTTTTCTGGGGAACAGGGATGAACTACTTCATGGAGATTGCCAAGTTGCGGGCAGCAAGAATGCTCTGGGCAAAAATTGTCGGGCAGTTCAACCCGAAAAACCCGAAATCGCTCATGCTGCGCTCCCACTGCCAGACCTCCGGCTGGAGCCTCACCGAGCAGGATCCCTTTAACAACATCACCCGCACCTGCCTTGAGGCACTGGCAGCAACGCTCGGCCACACCCAGTCGCTGCACACCAATGCGCTTGATGAAGCCATCGCACTCCCCTCGCCCTTTTCAGCCCGTATTGCCCGCAACACCCAGCTCTACCTGCAGGAAGAGAGCGATATCACCCGAAGCATCGACCCCTGGGCAGGCTCCTCGTATGTCGAATACCTGACCGCAGAGCTTGCAGCCAAAGCGTGGAAAATCATCACAGAAATCGAAGAGGCAGGCGGCATGGTCAAGGCAATTGAACAGGGGCTCCCGAAGCTCCAGATCGAAGAGGCAGCAACCCGCAAACAGGCCCGCATCGACAGCGGCAAGGAGATCATTGTCGGCGTCAACGGCTACAGAACCAGCAGCAAAACCGACATTGAACTGCTCGAAGTCGATAACACCCTGGTGCTCGATCAACAGCTCCGCCGACTTGCCACCATCAAGGCAGAACGCGACAGCGAAGCGTGTGCACTTGCACTCAAAGCCATCGAAAAGAGTGCCGCCTCTGGAGAGGGCAACCTGCTTGAACTGGCCGTTGATGCCGCACGAAAAAGAGCAACCCTCGGCGAGATATCGTCAGCCTGCGAAAAAACTTTCGGACGCTACCGCGCCATCACCCGGCTCAACAGCAGTATCTACATGTCGCAGATGCAGGACAACCAGCTTTTTAAAGAGGCGCAGCAACTGGCCGACAGCTTTGCCACGCTTGACGGCCGCCGCCCCAGAATCATGGTCTCCAAAGTCGGGCAGGACGGTCACGACCGTGGAGCCAAGGTCATTGCCGCAGGATTTGCCGATGTCGGTTTTGACGTCGATATCAGCCCACTCTTCCAAACCCCCGAAGAGGTCGTGCAGCAGGCACTCGACAACGATGTACACCTTATCGGCATATCAAGCCTTGCCGCAGGCCACAAAACCCTTGTGCCAAAAATCATCGAAGAGCTGAGAGCACACGGACGGGAAGATATTCTTGTCATCGCAGGCGGCATCATCCCTGAGAGA
>CAIXCO010000030.1 GCA_903917955.1 uncultured Chlorobiaceae bacterium
CAATGGCTCGCCGGTGTTGTTGCCGGAGCCCTGTTGTGGATTCTGCTCTACAACAATCTTGAAGGGTTCGCCTCACTCTCTCTTCAGTTTGCCGGAATTGCCCGCGCCAACCGTTTTGGTGAAGCGCTCTATTTTTTCCTTTACGAAGTGCCAAAAGTGCTGCTGCTGCTTACGGCGGTAGTCTTTTTGATGGGAGTGGTACACACCTTTATCTCCGCCGAGCGCACCCGCGCCCTGCTTTCGGGGCGGCGTACCGGGGTTGGAAACGTGATGGCGGCAACTCTCGGTATTGTGACCCCCTTCTGCTCCTGTTCGGCTGTGCCGCTTTTTATCGGCTTTTTGCAGGCGGGAGTACCGCTTGGAGTCACCTTCTCTTTTCTGATTTCAGCACCGATGATCAATGAGGTTGCCCTCGCCCTGCTTTTCGGCATGTTCGGCTGGAAGGTGGCCCTGCTCTATACGGTCATGGGCCTCGCCGTTGCCATCATTGCAGGCATACTGATTGGCAAACTCCAGATGGAGCGTTTTCTGGAGGAGTGGGTGCAGAAGCTACAGGAGCGTGTGGTTTCAGCCGAAGTGGAGGGTGAGTCGATGAGTCTGCCTCTGCGGATTCGGGAAGGGCTCCACCACGTTCGTGATATTGTGGGCAAGGTGTGGCTCTACATTGTGGTTGGCGTAGGGCTTGGTGCCGGAATTCATGGTTACGTGCCGGAAAACTTCATGGCCTCACTGATGGGCAAAAGCGTCTGGTGGTCGGTGCCTGTTGCGGTGCTGATTGGCGTTCCCATGTACTCCAACGCAGCGGGTATTCTCCCCGTTGTGCAGGCGCTGCTCGGCAAGGGGGCCGCCCTCGGAACGGTGATGGCCTTCATGATGAGCGTTATCGCCCTCTCTGCTCCGGAGATGATTATTCTCCGCAAAGTGTTGAAGCCTCGCCTTATTGCTGTCTTCGCCGGAGTTGTGGCGCTGGGGATTATGCTGGTGGGCTTTGTCTTCAATCTCGTTTTATAAATAATCCAGGACTCTCGGTCAACCAATACAAGTTCAAAACAAAACAACAAACCATGAAAAAATCAATCCTTATTCTCTGTACCGGAAACTCCTGCCGCAGCCAGATGGCCGAAGGATTTCTCCGTTCATTCGACACCTCACTTGAGGTCTGTTCTGCAGGCACAAAACCCGCAGCGGCGGTTCACCCTCTTGCCGTGCAGGTGATGCGTGAAGAGTGGGTCGATATCAGCCTGAACATGCCGAAAAGTGTCGATGAATTTCTCGGCAGGCCGTTTGACTATGTGATAACGGTTTGCGACGGGGCCAATGAATCCTGCCCGGTTTTTACTGGCAAGGTTGAACACCGCATTCACATCGGCTTTGATGATCCCGCAGATGCAGAGGGGACAAAAGAGGAGCAGCTTGCCATGTTCCGGCGTGTCCGCAACGAAATCAACCAGCGCTTCCGTCAGTTTTACAATGAAAATTTAATCGGGAAATAACGATGAGCAATGCCACAAAACAGTTGTCGTTTCTCGACCGTTACCTGACGCTCTGGATTTTTCTTGCCATGGGTGTGGGTGTGCTCTCCGGCTGGCTCTATCCCGCCATTCCTGGCTTCTGGAACCTTTTTCAGTCGGGTACCACAAATATGCTGATCGCCGCCGGGCTCATCGTCATGATGTACCCGCCCCTCGCAAAGGTAAAGTATGAGGAGCTTGGTGATGTGTTTCGCAACACCCGGGTGCTTGCCCTTTCGCTGGTGCAGAACTGGGTGATCGGTCCGATCCTGATGTTCGTGCTCGCCGTCCTCCTCCTCTCCGACATGCCGCACTACATGGCCGGGCTCATCATGATCGGTCTTGCCCGTTGCATTGCCATGGTCATTGTCTGGAATGAGCTTGCCAAGGGAGATACAGAGTATGCCGCCGGGCTTGTCGCCTTCAACTCGATTTTTCAGGTACTTTTCTTTCCCCTCTATGCCTGGATTTTTTTGACGGTGCTGCCTAAATGGCTTGGTATCAGCTCCTTTACCGTCGATATCTCCATCGCCGATATTGCCCTCTCGGTCTTTATCTACCTCGGCATTCCCTTTATTGCCGGTTTTCTGACCCGCTTTGTACTGCTGCGCCTGAAAGGAAAGGAGTGGTACGAAGGCTTGTTCATCCCCCGTATCAGTCCGCTGACGCTGATCGCCCTTCTCTTTACCATTGTCGTAATGTTCTCGCTGAAGGGCAGCTCAATCATCCAGATTCCCTTTGATGTGGTACGCATTGCCATCCCCCTCATGATCTACTTTGTGATCATGTTCCTGCTTTCCTTTTATATGGGTCGCAAGTTTGGCGCGGGCTACTCCAAAACCGCAACGCTCGCCTTTACCGCCGCAAGCAACAACTTCGAACTCGCAATTGCCGTGGCTGTAGCAACCTTCGGGATCAATTCTGGCGAAGCCTTTGCTGCGGTTATCGGCCCTCTCGTTGAGGTTCCAGCCCTGATTGCATTGGTCAATGTTTCGCTCTGGTTCAAGGGGAGATATTTTGGAGAGACCGCGTAGGCGCGGGCTCCTCCCACCCTGTTCGGGGGATGGGGGATGTCATTAATTTTTTGATAAAAGAGAAGCAACAAAATGAAAAATAGCAGAGCAGTGGTTCTAATGGCTGGAGTGTTTCTGCTTATCCTCTTCTGCCCGTTGCGGGTGTGCGCCAAACCCCGGGTGACGTTTGTCGAGCTTGGTGCAACCTGGTGTACTCCCTGTAAATTAATGCAGCCGGTGATGCGCTCTCTCGAAAAGAGGTATGGAGAGCCGCTTAAGGTTATCTTTTATAACGTCTCTTCTGACAAGGAAAGCAGTTATGCAAAACAGTACGGCATACGCCTCATTCCGACCCAGGTTTTTCTGGATGAGAGAGGCAAAGAATTTTTTCGCCATGAAGGATTTTTTTCTGAAGCGGAAATTGATGCTCTCCTGAAAAAACAGGGTATGCTACCTCTAACCCTCAAATGAGTCTCTATGCTTGACTCCCTTTTTTCCGGACTGACCCTGGCGCTAAGCCAAAGTTATCTTGTTGCCCTTTTAGCCTCATTTGCCTGGGGAATACTCAGCGTTCTGCTTAGCCCCTGCCATCTTTCCGGCATTCCCCTTGTGATAGGCTATATCAGCAGCCATGGCCGGATAAAAGTACAGAGAACGGTTCTGCTCTCCCTGCTTTTTGCATCAGGCAGTTTAATGACCATCGCTCTTCTCGGATTCATTACAGCCTCCATGGGCAGAATGCTCGGTGATACGGGGGAGTGGGGAAGTTTCGTTCTGGCCGGAGTCTTTCTGTTGATGGGGCTCTATCTTCTTGATGCCATCAAGCTGAACTGGAAGAAGATGGCGTTAGCTGACGAGCAGCGGGGCGGACTGTGGGGTGCATTTTTGCTGGGCCTTCTTTTCGGGATAGGGCTTGGCCCATGCACCTTTGCTTTTCTTGCGCCCGTTCTTGGTGTTGTTTTCAGCCTCTCCTCCGAGAGTTGGTTTAAAGCGGTTTTGCTTGTTGCGGCCTTTGGCATGGGCCATGCAGCCGTGATTGCTCTTGCTGGCAGTATGACAAATCTGGTTCAAAAGTATCTTGACTGGTCGGGCAAATCGGGTGTTATGGTGTATGTTAAGAGGTTCTTCGGGCTTGTAGTCTTTCTTGTCGGGCTCTCTTTTCTTTATGCGGCTCTGTTTGGGTGACGAATGGGAGTGATGCGTTTCTTGGTTTTTTTTTGTTATAATATGGTGCACTCTGGTGTGCCATTGCGGTGATCGTTTTCAATGTGCGGCACTTTCCCCCGTGATAATCCTGAAACAATGAATGCGGTAACTGATGGCTGAAACCATACTCAGGCTTGAAAATATTCGAAAGGAGCTTGGACTCTCGAAGGCGATCCGCCAGACCATCATTCCTAACCTCTCACTGGAAGTTATGGCAGGTGAGTTTGTTGCCATAACAGGACCCTCCGGCTCAGGCAAATCAACCCTGCTCTACATCATGGGAGGGCTCGACAAGCCCACAGCAGGCAAGGTCTGGCTCGACGGAGAGGCGATTACCGACAAAAACGAAGCGGAGATGAACCGTATCCGCAATGAAAAAATTGGCTTTATCTATCAGTTTCACTTTTTGCTGCCCGAGTTCAACGCTGTCGAAAACGTCAGCATGCCGATGATGATCAATGGCCGCCGCAGCCGAAAAGAGATCAGGGAGCGGGCTATGAAACTGCTTGACATGGTTGACATGCAGAACAAGTACACCAACAAGCCAAGCCAGCTCTCCGGAGGTCAGCAGCAGCGCGTTGCCATTGCTCGGGCGCTGGCCAACGAACCCAAAATCCTGCTTGGCGATGAACCGACCGGCAACCTCGATTCCCGCTCGGCCAACAACGTCTATCAACTCTTTGACCGTCTGAACCAGGAGCTGAATCAGACCGTTATTGTCGTTACCCACGATGAAGAGTTTGCCAACCGTGCGCGGCGGCGCCTTCATCTGGTAGACGGTCAAATTGAGAGCGATCAGCCACTTCGCTGGACGCTCAACTCTCCCGTTGAAACGTCGATGCAGGATCAACACTAACACACCTTATTCGCACTCTTCCATGCCAAAGTCACTTGATCACATCCGGCTCACCCATCCCCATCTCTACCGGGCCTTTTCAGCGCTTCCTGATGGAGATCGGCATCTGAACCATATCAATGAACTCGACCGTTACTGGGAGAGGTTGGAGCAACCGGTTCAGAGGGTGATTATGGCTGGCAACACCATGCCAAAAGAGGCCCGCATCAGCGGCGAGTATGATCTGATTTATGCGGGCGGGACGCTCAGCCTGCTTCATGCGGCGGTGATGGCGGGAAAGTATAAGCGCAAGGTGATGATTTTTGATCGCCAGACTCCCGCAAAATCGACCAGAGACTGGAACATCTCAAGGAATGAACTAATCAATCTCTCCTCTGCCGGACTCTTTACTGAGAGCGAAATTGATTCTGTCATTGTCCGCCGGTACAAAACCGGCTGGGTTGAATTTTACCAGCCTGACGGCAGCCAGAAACGGTTGACAATGGAAAACGTGCTCGATTGCGCCGTTGATGCCGACAAGCTGCTCAATCTGGCCAAAGAGAAGGTTATGGCTGTTGCCGGCAGCACTCTCCTCGCTGAAACCACCTTCACCTGCTCTTATCAGTTTGATGATTATATCGTAGTGCAGGTTGAAGATCGCCAGGGCAAACCCTTCTGGTACAAGGCCAAAGTGCTGGTCGATGTAATGGGCATTCTTTCGCCTATCGCCATGCAGCTTAACGAAGGCTCTCCGCAGACCCACGTCTGTCCCACCGTCGGCACCATCGCGAGCGGTTTTGAAAACATTGATTTTGAGACGGGTGAAATTCTTGCCACCACAGGGCCCGCCGAATTCTTGCAAGTGGGGGGGCGGCAACTGATTTGGGAGGGCTTTCCCGCCGACGGGCAAAAGTATATCACTTATCTTTTCTTTTATGACGAGGCCGACTCCCCGAACGACAAATCCCTGCTCAGCCTTTTCGAGAGCTACTTCAAGAAGTTGCCGGAGTACAAAAAGCCGGGGAAGGATTTTGTGATTCACCGCCCAGTCTATGGCATTATTCCAGCCTATTGCCATGATGGCTTCAACCGCACGCGTGAGATTGCCGATGACCATATCATTCTTTTCGGCGACGCAGCCTCACTTGGCTCTCCGCTCACCTTCTGCGGCTTTGGCTCGATGGTACGCAACCTTCA
>CAIXCO010000031.1 GCA_903917955.1 uncultured Chlorobiaceae bacterium
ATTTCCATTCGGCCATGAGAGCAGCAAGTCAATCTCAGCGCCCCCTCCGCTTCGGTAAAAAAAACCCTGAACATCATCAGTGGCGGCCATGAGGATATTTTCGATAACAAAACACTCCCAGCTTTGCCCTATGACGGGATGCGAAAAAAGACTCTCCTTATCGGAAATGGAGAGCAAAGCGTGTAAAAGTCCGCTGTCACGCACAAATACTTTGGGTGACTTTACCAGACGCTTGCCAATATTGCTATGCCATGGAGCGAGACGACGAACAAGCAACAAGTCGACCAGCAAGTCGATATAACCGTTGATGGTTTTGACATCGACACCAAGGTTTCGGGCAAACTGGGCGCTATTGAGCAGTCCACCCTGTTGCCAGGCGAGCATGACCCAGAATCTCCGTAATGTTTCAGCGGCAATGCGCGGGCCAAACTGGGGAATATCGCGTTCGAGGTAGGTGCGAATAAAATTCTTTCGCCACTGAAAACTCCCGGAAGAGGTTTCGGCAAGCAGGCTGTCAGGAAAACCGCCTCGAACCCATAAATCGTCGAGTGGTAGCTTACCTGTTTCGAGCACATCAAAAGGGGCAAGCTCCAGATAGGCAATCCGGCCTGCGAGAGTCTCTCCGGATTGTTTGAGCAAGTCAAGGGATGCCGAGCCAAGAAGCAGGTATTGAGCGTTTTTACGGCCTGCACGGCGAGCACTGTCGATAAGACCTCGAAGAAGGGGAAAAAGGGCGGGAAGACGATGCACCTCATCGAGAATTACAAGCCGATCGTGATGGTCAGAGAGATAGAGTTCTGGATGTGCCATTTTGGCTCGATCTTCTTCCGATTCGAGATCAAGATAGAGTGCATTCGGATAGGTGTGGCCTATTTCAAGCGCCAGGGTTGTTTTTCCAACCTGACGAGGCCCAAGCAGTGCCACAGCCGGAAACTGGGCAAGGGCTGCAAGGAGTTTTTCGTGAAGAGTTCTGAGAATCATCCTGTCAATTATGGATACTCATTCCATGATTTGTATGGTTAAAAGCAAAAATATACGTTTTTTTCCAAAAACATAATGCGAAACTGATCGCTTTTTGGAAACTATAGTGTACCCCGATTTTTAGACCGCAGTTTAAGTTGTTAAACTTGCCAAAAAAAAGGCCAGTAATGCTGTGTCGAGAGTTTTCAATCATGGTTGCTATATTCAAGGAACTATTTTGAATTGAGAGTGACTGACTATGAAAAATCTGCCCGTAGGAATACAGACCTTCAGTAAGATCATTGAGGGTGATTATCTCTACATCGACAAAACGGAAATTGCCCGTGCATTGATTGAAAAACATCAATACGTTTTTTTGTCGCGTCCACGGCGTTTTGGCAAAAGCCTTTTTCTTGATACACTGAAAAATATTTTTGAGGGAAGGCGGGAGCTTTTCAGAGGGCTTCTCATTGAGGAACTGTGGAACTGGGAGGTGAAGTATCCCGTCATCAAAATCAGTTTCAGTGGCGGCATTCACTGCCGGGAGAGCCTTTGCAAAAACCTTTTTTATATCCTGAAAGACAATCAGGAACGGCTTGATATTCTCTGCGAGGAGAGAGAGGATCCCAACCAATGTTTTGCAGAATTAATCAAAAAAACGTTTCTGAAATATCAGCAAAAGGTCGTCATTCTCGTTGATGAGTACGACAAGCCCATCCTCGACAATATTGAGCACATACCTGAGGCGCTTGCCATCCGTGACGGTATGCGCGACTTTTATACAAAAATCAAGGAGAATGACGAGTATCTGCGCTTTACCTTCCTCACCGGGGTGAGCAAATTCTCCAAGGTATCGCTCTTCAGCGGTCTGAACAATCTGGAAGATATCAGCCTCAACCCAGACTATGGTGCCATCTGTGGCTACACCCAGCGAGATGTTGACACGGCTTTTGCTCCCTATCTCGAAGGGGTGGATAGGGAACAGGTCAAGCGATGGTACAACGGCTATAACTTTTTGGGTGACAAAGTTTATAACCCTTACGATATCCTCCTCTTTATCAAGAACCATAAGATGTTCAAAAACTATTGGTTCGAGACAGGAACGCCCCGGTTTCTGATTGAACTCATCAAAAAGAACAACTATTTTGTCCCCAAACTGAACAGACTGCGAGTTAATGAGTCTCTGGCCAATAGCTTTAACATTGAAGCGCTCAATCTGGAAACGATTATGTTTCAGACTGGCTATCTGACCATCACGCGACTGATCCAATCGGGTATGGGAGTTGGCTACGAGTTGGGATTTCCCAACAAGGAGGTACAGATCAGTTTTAACGACTATATTTTGCAGTCGATGACCAGTGTTTCGGAAAAAGAGCCGATCCGCTATGAGCTGCTTGATATCATCAACGCCGGTGATGTTGAGAGTCTGGAACCCGTTATCCGTCGCCTTTTTGCAAGCATCGCCTACAACAACTTCACCAACAACTCTATCGAGTGTTACGAGGGCTTTTACGCCAGCGTGCTCTATGCTTATTTCGCCAGTCTCGGCCTCGATATTATTGCCGAGGATGTGAGCAACAAGGGGAGAATTGACCTGACGCTGAAAGCCGAGGGAAAAACCTTTTTGTTTGAGTTCAAGGTGACCGACAAGGAGCCCCTTGAGCAGATCAAAAAGATGAACTATTACGAGAAATACGCTGGCGAACGCTATCTGATTGGCATCGTCTTTGACCCCAAGGCAAGAAACGTCAGCAAGTTTGAATGGGAGAAAATCTGAGTGTCGTGAAGATATTCTCGGCATCCCGCACAGGCTCTCTGAGCAACAATTCGTATCATTGATAACTGCCGGAAAGAGTTTCGGCAAGCAGACTGTCAGGAAAACCGCCTCAAACCCATAAGTCGTCGAGTGGTAGCTTACCTGTTTCGAGCACATCAAAAGGTGCAAGCTCCAGATAGGCAATCCGGCCTGCGAGAGTCTCTCCAGATTGTTTGAGTAGAGAATCACAAGCCTGTCTTGATGGTCAGAAAGATAGAGTTCCGGATGTACCATTTTAGCACGATCCTTTTCCGATTCAAGATCAAGATAGAGTGCATTCGGATAGGTGTGGCCTATTTCAAGCGCCAGGGTTGTTTTTCCAACTTGACGAGGCCCAAGCAGCGCCACAGCCGGAAACTGGGCAAGGGCAGCATGAAGTTTATGGTGAAGAGTTCTGAGAATCATCCTGGCAATTATGGATACTCACTCCATGATTTGCATGGTTACTTCCATTCTCCTTGCGGCAAGCGGTGCAGAGAGTTTTCAAACAACTCTATCGAGTGTTACGAGGGCTTTTACGCCCGCGTGCTCTTCGACTATTTTCACTATCCATGAAATATGGATATATTCTCAACAATGCAAATACACCTTTTTTAAGGAGGACGAGCCATGAAAGTACCATTCGGGATTGTACTGATGATGACTCTGCTGATGTTGGCAGGGTGTTCCACATATTCTGTTGTAACAGACTACGACAGCACCTTCCCTTTCGCCAGTTATAAAACCTATCATTGGGTTGAGAGTTCCATTACAAAAAGCGGCAATAATGTACTTGCAAATAATCCGCTTGTTTTAAAACGCGTTAAAAGCTCAGTTGACAGAGAGTTGGCAGCGAAAGGATATGTGGTGAATGATAATGGGCTGGTTGATTTTACCCTCTCCGTTTATGCTGATGTACAGGAGCGTGAGAGCTTTAATAACCCTCCACCGATACGCTTCTCTTATCATCACGGCTACCACCATGACAGGTTTGGTCATGAGGTGTTTGGTGTTTATGACCCGTACTGGCGGGCTCCTTACGTAATCTTGTACAAGGAAGGCACGTTGGTCGTCGATGTTATGGACCAGAAAAGCAGTGAACTGGCATGGCGCGGCATTGCTCAGGGTATTGTGAAAAATTATGATACGAGCAAAGAGATGCAGCAGGACATTGACGATGCCGTCAAGAAAATGCTTGCGAAGTTTCCACCGCTTCAATGAGAGGATTACGCGTCATTTTAACAGGTTACACGAAAATCATGAACAGACAACTCCAACGCATTATTGACCAGATTGAGGCAAGGCAATACAAAGAGGCTTATGAGGCCCTGAAGATGATGAGAAAAGATCCTGCACTTTCAGAGGAAATTGTTGAAGTAGCAGAAATTGCCAGCATTGAAATCGGAGTAACCGAAAAGCGCCTCCAGGAGGAACCTGATGGTGGTTTTTATGCAAAAAGCGCGGTCTTGAGGTTGCAGGAAGCGTTGGGCGATCCCAATGCGGCTGAACGGCTGAGACTGCTCAAGGAACAGATGAACCTTACTCTTGATGCACAGGTCAATAGCAGAAACTGACTGAACCTGAGGCTGATCCCGACGGGGCAAATCCGAAAAGTGACTACCTCCCCCCTGAAAAGATCTTCAGCCCGATAACACCGCTGATGATCAGCAAGAGGCAGAGAATCCGCGCCAGGTCACGCGGTTCATCGAACAACATCATGCCGAAAAGGGCCACCCCGACAGCACCGATGCCTGTCCAAACGGCGTAGGCGGTGCCGACGGGTATGGTTTTCATGGCAAGCGAGAGGAGCCAGAAGCTTGCAATCATGGCTGCCGCTGTCAGGAACGAAGGTATGGGGCGCGAAAACCCTTCGGTGTATTTGATCCCTACAGCCCAGCAGCATTCGAGGCACCCGGCAATGATGAGGAATATCCAGGAGAGCGTCATCGGGAGCGGATTAAATTTTAATCCAGCGTTGAAGCTTGTCGGATTGTCGGGCGGCCTGCATCACCTTCTGAATCATAAGACCATCAGCAAAGCCTGCGGCATCATCCAGCCTCTTCTCCTGATTCTTGAGCGCCTTGACAATGCGGTGAGCAAGAAAGGCAAAACCGACGGCAAAAATACCGTGCACGGCGAGGGATGACTGGCGGATTTTTTCCTGCACAACGAGCTCATCCCACGAGAGCATGGGTTCTACGAGCTTCCATCGGGGAGCATCGATAAGGCTGCGCCCCACTTGTGCTTCGTCATTTGTCGCCTCCCATAACCGTCCGGCCCCGTCGAGCCTGATGGTTTTGAGGCTGCCAACCACTTCAAAGGCGAACCAGGTGTAGGCGCCAACGGTGGTGACGTGCATGATTGAAGAGCTTCCGAGGGCGACTGATGAGGGGCCGAACTTCATCATCATGGCGAAATGGTCATCCGAGGTGACACGGCATGGCTTACCGGATTTGTCGGGGCGAGA
>CAIXCO010000032.1 GCA_903917955.1 uncultured Chlorobiaceae bacterium
CTAGAGGATCGCTGGGAGCGAATTACCGGTTTATTGGGGAGTGAAAGCTTTCCTGAGTTTCTCAGGATATTTTGGAATAGCCGAAACAAGCTGGTCAGAAAAGCCGACCTTTTCAAAACCATTCGGAAACGAATTACAGTGCGTAATGCGGCTTTTGAGCTGCTTCGGGATCTCGATCAATCTGCCGCTGTGTATGCCGCTCTCCGTGACGCTCAAGATCCTGCATGGAACAATGAAGAGAAACACAGCCTTACACAGTTGTTGATGTTCAATGTGCGCCAACCACTCGCCATGTTGATGGCTTGCCATGCAAGGTTTTATGAGCACGATCGGGCGGCCTTTACTCGCATGATGAAAGCCGTGGCAGTCATATCATTCCGTTATAATGTTATTTGTAATTTTTAGTCGCTTGAGCAGGAGCGATTGTATAATGATATCGCCCTGAAGGTGTCGACAGGCAGCTATGTACGCATTACAGATGTAATTGGTGCATTACGGGAGGTCTATCCCGATGACATGCAGTTTAAAGCGGCATTCAGTGAAAAGGAGCTTTGCACGACGAACAGTCGCAACAAAAAAGTGGTGCGCTACATCCTTTTTGAAATTGAGCGTCAGCAATCTGGTCAGGATTTCGATTTTGAAAGTGCTACTTACAGTTTGGAACACATCCTTCCAGAGCACCCCTCTGAAATCTGGTCGTATATCGAAGAATCCAAACAGGATCGTCTGATGTATCGTCTTGGCAATATGACACCTCTTGAAGCCAATCGTAACAGGGCGTTGGGTAATGGGGATTACGCATCCAAACGACTGGTATATCAGCAAAGCATCTTTCAGATAACCAATGCGGTTGCTGAGCACTATGACCATTGGGATGAACAGAAAATAGAAGCTCGGCAAAAGCAGTTAGCGACAGTTGCATCGGGAATATGGAAGATTGATTATACTCGACGAACTCCCCTATTCAAATAGCAAGAACTGCAAACCATGCCGCAATATTTACACTATTAATTTAATACATATTGTAGTCTTTCTGAAAATACAGGCGTACAACAAAAAACATTTCTTACAATATTACAAAAAGCAGTACAACACCGATTAAACCATCAAAATATTTAATTATAAACCGATCCTGAAAGGCGAGAAAAAATTGTCTGAAGCTTTTAAGGCTGGGAACAGAATAACCGTGACCATATTGCTCTGTCAGTTGCCGGGACAGCATCTCAATGACCTGTTTTCCATACACAGCCCGCTCTTTGCCGCACTGTTGTGATCGGAAAACAAGAATAAGCCAAAAACAGAAAATAAGAATCACCAAGGGTTAGCGTAAAAAACACTCATAGCTCGTAGTTTAAAGGTGCCAACAAAATCAAACCCCAGAGCTATGAGAACACAGTTAAAAAAGCTAACCATGTACAACAAAGTTAATGAACTTTCCCGAGAAGGATTAAGCATTCGTCAAATCAGCCGCAATACCGGCTTGGACAGGGCGACGGTGCGCAAGTACCTCCGTATGACCGAGGAGGAATTCAGTGCCTCTCTTGCTCTGCAGAAGCAGCGCAACCGAAAATTGCAGCCCTACGAAGAGTTTATCAAACAAAGGGTTACCAACTATCCTGATTGCAGTGCCGCTCAAGGCGAAGACTGCGGCCTGTTGCTGCTATCACAAGGTGCTTCCGTTTTCCGACTCCCCTTTCAGCGGCAATATCTTCAAGGATAACCTGCTGATAGCCATAAGGGCGCAGGTCAGGCATATAGTGCCGTTGCTTGAGCAGGGAGTGATTGAACGAACCATCCCTGAAAAACCTAACAGCCGATTGCAGAAGTACCGGCTGAGTGCAAAAGGCAGGGCTTTGTTGACTTCGGCAAGCAAAGAAAGTGGCAGAGCATTTTTCAGATAACCACTGCGGTAGCTAAAATCCCCTGCTTCTGTCCCTCCTCATACAGCAGCGGCTGCGCCTACAGTCCATCGCGAATGCACGAGAAGTAGTCCGGCTCCCCTTCTGTTTTGCTCGGTCGAACACGTTGGCAACCGTTTTTACCAGACCTATCTGGTGACACTGGAAACACTGCCGCAAAGGGGGCTGAACGATGTTCTCGGAAGTCTGACAGTGTGCAACTGGCGCAAAGGATGCCGACGAGTAGCATGAAAATAATGTTTGTTGGCTACTCTCTGTGGTATAACTATATTTTGTACCATATCGAAGAGGTCAGCGCCAGCGCACCACCCCCGCTTGCTACCGGGCAGGTTACCATCGGCCTTGACCACGGCGTAATAGTGAACTACCAGAAATTTGGCGCGGCTCTCAAAAAGATTCCCGGCCTTGATACTAAAGAGGAGTAAACCATGCATGTTCATAAAATGACAATGAGCGGTTTCCGTGGAGCAACGTTGCTGCCGCTGGAACTCCATAATCGACTAAATGTTTTTTTTGGGACGAATGGCTCCGGAAAATCAAGCATTCTTGATGCTTCAGCTATTCTGCTCTCATGGTTTGTCAACCGTATTAAACATGATGGCTCGTCAGGCCGTCCGATCATTGAACCGGATATCCGTAACGGTGAAGCATCTGCAAACCTTCAAATGACCTGCAACTATCGGCATATTTTCTTTGAATGGAATATCGTAAAGCCACGCACAGGCTATAAAAGAGAGGCTGTTTCTCTTCTGACTCCTTTGGCTGTAGTTGCCAGAATGGTTCAATCTGAGATTTCGGCAACCAACGGATTAACAAACCTGCCACTGATTGCCTATTATTCGGTCAATCGTGCAGTACTCGATATTCCTCTTCGTATAAAAGAACAGCATAGCTTTGATCTTCTTTCAGCATACAATGATTCGTTAACGGGCGGTGCTAATTTTCGGGCTTTTTTTGAGTGGTTCAGGGAGCGCGAAGATCTTGAAAACGAGAACAGAAAATATGCGGAACAACCTGTAAAGACTGATGAATACCAGTTTCCTGATCGGCAACTCGAAGCTGTACGAGCAGCGTTACTACTCTTCATGCCTGAATTTACCAATCTGACCGTTCGCCGCAATCCGCTCCGCATGGAGGTAGAGAAAAATGGCAAACGCCTTACAGTCAATCAGCTTTCAGATGGAGAAAAATGCCTTATGGCTTTGGTTGGAGATCTTGCCCGACGAATGGCCATTGCTAACCCTGTGCGATCGAATCCGCTTGAAGGCGAGGGTATTATATTGATTGATGAAATTGACCTGCACCTTCATCCAAAATGGCAACGCCTTATTGTGCCGAAGCTTCTGGAGGTTTTTTCGAATTGCCAGTTTATTATTTCTACTCATTCTCCGCATGTCATCACGCACGTGCAACCAGAGAACCTGTTTCTTCTTAAACAGACCGATGTTGGAATCGTTGCAGAACGACCTGTAGAGTCTTACGGAAAAAGTGTAGACCGGATTCTCGAAGACTTGATGGGGCTTGAAACGACCCGGCCTGACATTGTCAGCACAAAACTTCATGATATTTATACCGCCATTGATCAAGCTCATTTTGATGAGGCGCGGCGTTCCATTACCGAAATTAAAACTGAAATTGGTGAAGACCCTGAACTGCTGAAAGCTGAAATTCTCATCAGGCGCAAGGAGATTATTGGGAAATGAAGCACATCATCAAGCAAGAAGAACCGGAGGATTTTACCAAGTGGAAAGCCCTCAAAAATGATGAATGGTCGCCGACCTACAGTAAACTGAGTGGGGATATTAAGAGCATTGTCAAGACTGCGCTCATGACTGAGCAAGGTTATCTTTGTTGTTACTGTGAACGCAGGTTAACTGATAACGATGCTCACGTTGAGCATTTCAGACCGCAGCATAATAAGTCTTTCGATTCTCTTGATTTTTCCAATATGCTTTGCTCCTGTCAGAATCAGTTGAAAAAAGGTGAGCCACGCCATTGTGGAAATCTGAAGGATGACTGGTTTGATGAGGAATTGCTAATCTCTCCGCTTGACCCGGAATGTGAGAGCAGGTTTGCTTTTACCGGAGATGGGTACATCAGTTCCGCACAATCAACTGATAGTGCCACAACAGAAACCATCGTCAGGCTTGGTCTTGATATTCCAAAACTCAGAATCTGCACAACTATCCGTTATCTTTTCGGAACTTGACTCAGTGAATAATACTGATATACAACAAAAAACATTTCTTACAATACAACAATAAAGAGTTGCGACACGTAAAAAACCATCAAAACGTTTATTCATCACCCCACTCGTCGAGCCCACGATAACATGCTGATAGCCGTAAGGACGCAAGTCGAAAAAGGAGATGGTGTCGCGCGATGGAAGAGATAGGCCTTGGCATGGAGGCGGGTTCGCCTGGTATCGTAGGAGATCCGAACTTCAGTATTGGGCAGTTCAAGCAAGCTCTTGATGGCCTTCAGGTCTGTTGCGCCCATATAGGAAGTCATCGCAATGCGCAGGCGTGGCCCACCATCAGGCGCGGCGCTCTGTGTAAACTGGCACAGGGCAGGAAGCAAGGGCAGGATACCCGCAAATTTGATGAACGAGACCAGCCAGTCGGCACGGTCACAGCTTGCAAGCTCCTTGATGAGCTGCGTAAGCAGTGACGGAGTGCGTGATGAACCGGTAAGCAAGGCCGATACCGAGAGCGGTGTATCGGGGCGAATTGCCGGTGCCGCAAAAGGCGGAGGGGGCTTGATTTGTTGTCAGTCAGAAGCTCCAAGGGAAAATTAAATCGGGAACACAGGAGATCATCCCTACACGCCCCAAAAAAAGTAAAAGTGAGGGATGCGTAGTTGGCGCACTGCGTAGGCATAGTGGCCTTACGGATATTCTGGAGTGGGTCGGAAAAGCTTCCGGCATTGACGATGACGTGCGTTCTTCGTTCAGCGAGGGCGACGCAGCCAAGACTCTCTCCATTGCGCGATACTGGATCGGTTCCGGCGGAAACACCTTGCCACGCCTTGAGGGATGGCAGGTAATGCACTCCCTTCCCTACAGCGAAGTTATCACTGAAGACGTTTACAGTGACTTGTTCAAAAGTGTCGGGTGCGACGAAGACCGCGTGCAGCGCTACTTCTCCTTCCGGGCGGATCGCCTGGGCAAGGCCCCTGTGCTGGCATTTGATTCGACAGCGATATCGACCTACTCCGAGAACCAGTCGGAAGCACGGCACGGGTTCAATAAGGACGGTGACGGACTGAAAACCATTAAGCTTCTGACCTTGTATTCCGTAAAGGAACGTGAGCCTTTGGCTTTCGCCAAGCAGCCTGGCAATGTTCCCGATGTCATATCCATTGAGAACACCCTGAAGCAGCTCAAGTGCTTTAACCTTGAGA
>CAIXCO010000033.1 GCA_903917955.1 uncultured Chlorobiaceae bacterium
GGAATCAGCCTTCCGGGCGCTGCATCGAAGCGCCCGGAGAGAACTGAACATGATTTTCCTGGCAAAAACTAAGCGTTGGCCTTTTTGGTGGCTTTTGCGCGAAGGTTGACGTCAAGAATTTTCTTTCTGAGGCGGATGCTCTGGGGTGTTACTTCCAGAAGCTCATCGTCGTTGATGAATTCAAGTGCCTGCTCGAGCGAAAGGATTTTCGGAGGGGTGAGGCGAAGCGATTCATCGGTGCCGGAAGAGCGCATGTTGCTCAGCTTTTTCGTTTTGCAGACGTTGAGAGTGATGTCGAGCCCTCTTGTTGATTCGCCGACAATCATGCCACCATAAACCTTGGTGTTTGGTGATACAAAGAAGGTGCCACGGTCTTCAAGGGCGCTCAATGCGTAGGCAACACAGATTCCTGCCTCAGAGACTACAAGTGCACCGCTCTCGCGTGAAGGCAGTTTGCCTTTGAATGGCTGGTAATTATGAAAGACGTGCGACATAATGCCCTCGCCTTTGGTATCGGTGGTGAACTCAAGGTTGTAACCGATCAGGCCTCTGGTAGGAATTTCAAATTCAACCCTGACCATGCCGCCGCGAAGCGTGCCCATATTGGTCATTTCGGCCTTTCTGCGACCCATTTTTTCGATAATGACGCCGGTGTACTCTTCAGGAATGTCAATCATGACGTGCTCGATAGGCTCAAGCAGTGTGCCCTCTTCGTCACGGTGCATGATCACCTCCGGTCTTGCAATGGCAATTTCATAGCCCTCGCGCCGCATGGTCTCGATAAGCACTGAGAGATGGAGCTCTCCTCTGCCTGAAACGCGGAAGGTATCGGGGCTCTCCGTCTCCTCGACGTTGAGTGCAACGTTGGTCATCTTCTCTTTCATCAGGCGCTCACGGATTTTGCGGCTGGTGACCTCTTTGCCCTCAAGTCCTGCAAAGGGTGAGTCGTTGACCGAAAAGAGCATGGAGAGCGTTGGTTTGCTGATATCGAAGGAATCAAGACATTCCGGCTCTTCAACCGATGCAAGGGTCATGCCGACCGTGGCGTCAGGTATACCGGCGATTGCGATAATGTCTCCTGAGGTCGCCTCTTTGGCTTCAACTTTCTGAACCTTGTCGAACTGAAAAACTTTTGTAACCGTTCCCCTGCCAAGCACACCATCAGGGCCTACAACAGCAAGCTGGCTGCCGGGGCTCACCTTGCCGCGATGAATGCGACCGATGGCGATTTTGCCGATATAGTCGCTGTAGTCGAGCGTGGTGACCAGCATCTGGAAACCTCCGTCGTCATGAGCCACCGGAGCTGGAATCTCTTTGATGATCATGTCGAGCAGAAGGCTCATATCACCATCCGCGTCATCCATGCTGTATTTGGCAATACCATGTTTAGCGGATGTAAAAATATAGGGGAAATCAAGCTGATGCTCCTCGGCGCCGAGGGCAATAAAGAGATCAATAACCTGATCGTGCACCTTGACAGGGTCAGACTGCGGGCGATCAATTTTGTTGATGACCACAATAGGTTTCAGGTGCAGTTCAAGGGCTTTGCGCAACACAAACTTTGTCTGCGGCATCGGCCCTTCAAAAGCGTCCACGAGAAG
The DNA here is from genome assembly GCA_903917955.1 of uncultured Chlorobiaceae bacterium. Taxonomy (GTDB): domain Bacteria; phylum Bacteroidota; class Chlorobiia; order Chlorobiales; family Chlorobiaceae; genus Chlorobium. The sequence goes on from CAIXCO010000033.1 coordinate 1,602, forward strand.
CAGTACACCATCAACCATCTGCAAAATTCGCTCAACCTCGCCACCAAAATCGGCATGACCTGGAGTGTCAACTATATTGATCTTGTGATCGTTATATACTGCTGCTGCGTTTTTTGAAAAAATAGTAATACCCCGCTCTCTTTCCTGGGGATTTGAGTCAAGTACACGTACGTTTACCTGCTGATTGTCCCTGAAGGCACCTGTTTTCTGAAAAATGGAATCAACAAGCGTTGTTTTTCCATGATCAACGTGGGCGATAATGGCAATATTTCTGATATTCTTTGTCAAACTCATCTTTTTATCCTTGTAAATAAGTATATTTGTACTTCGTATCGGGCGGAATATACATTTTTTCTTTGTAATAACGGCCACAATCTTTGTCCGGTCTCAGGTTTGCGCGTGCTCGTTTGTGCACAAGCAGACTGTCCAAGAGGCAACCGGCTTCATGACATTCACATCCCAAAGCACACCATGAACAATATATTACTCGATAATCTACCGCTGCTTGCCCTCAACCAGATCGTTTCAATCTTTTACCTGGTCACAACATTTTTATATGGCGCCGATTTTTTTCGCGATCGCCAGCTTGCCCAAAAATACAAGCAACCTCTTCTGGCATTGACGGTCTTCACTCATGTGGTCTACCTCGGGCTTCTTACTTCGATTGAAGGATACAAAATAAACTATTCGACGGTGAACCTGATGACCATGGTAGGCCTCACTTTGACCATTACCTATCTTTTCATAGAGTTTACAACCAAAAGTGACAAGACTGGATTTTTTGTTATCTCTTTTGCCGCTGGTGCGCAGCTTATCTCCTCGATACTGACAGCCCAAATATCAACTGCCGGCCACCCGTTCAGCGGTATCGGTATCGGGGTACACCTGATTGCTGCCATTTTCGGCTTCAGTGCCATCGCGATTGCCGGGCTGTACAGCATCCTCTACCTCTTGCTTTTCCGCCAGATAGAGCAAAACCGTTTTGAGTTGCTGTTTCAGCGCCTTCCAAACCTTGAGGTGCTTGAAAAACTCACCATGCACGCAGTCGCTTTCGGATTTCTGTTTCTTTCGATTACCCTCTTTGCCGGAATGATTGAACAGAAGGCTTACAGCGAAACCATCAACCTCCTCGAACCGAAGCTTATAACCCTGGTCGTCATCTGGCTGCTCTATGGCACAGGTATCTTTGTCAAGCCGATCATCGGCTGGGATATCAAACACATGGCTTACCTCTTCATCTTTCTCTTTGTCTTCGTCACCATACTAATTGTGTTGATGACCTTTTTCTCACCAACATTCCATGGACTCACCTTTTAAGTATCAGGTTCTTTGAAAATACAGGCATTTAGAATATATTTAGCGATAATTGATTTGTTCCAGACGCAGCATTTTCATCGGATTGTACGTCATCAGCTCACTTAAACAACCCTGCCATGAACATCATTTCAGTTGGTGTCAATCACAAGACCGCACCTATTGAAATCCGCGAAAGAATCTCCCTTTCAGAAGTTCAAAACAAGGAGTTCATTACCGGCCTTATCTCCAGCGGACTTGCCCACGAAGCAATGGTCATTTCCACCTGTAATCGCACCGAACTGTATGTTGTTCCTGCAATGCATGAGGTGACTGGTGAGTATCTCAAGGAGTATCTTATCGCCTTCAAGGATGCGCGCAAGGAGGTTCGGCCTGAACACTTTTTCAGCCGTTTTTACTGTGGCACGGCACGTCATATTTTTGAGGTGGCAAGCGCTATTGACTCACTGGTTCTTGGTGAGGGTCAGATTCTTGGACAGGTCAAAAATGCCTACCGTATTGCGGCTGAAGCACAGAGCGCAGGCATTCTCATCACCCGTCTCTGTCATACGGCATTCAGTGTAGCCAAAAAGGTCAAAACAAAGACCAAGATCATGGAGGGCGCTGTTTCGGTAAGCTATGCGGCTGTTGAGCTTGCCCAGAAGATTTTTTCCAACCTTTCGATGAAGAAGGTGCTGCTTGTTGGTGCAGGTGAAACCGGCGAACTGGCGGCGAAACATATCTTTCAGAAAAATGCCCGCAACATTGTTATTACAAACCGGACGCTCGCAAAAGCTCAAACTCTGGCTGATGAGCTCGGTACCAACAAAGTCTTGCCATTTGAATCGTTCAAGGAACATCTGCACGAGTTCGATATTATCATAACGGCTGTCAGCACCAAGGAGTATGTTCTCAGCGAAGCTGACATGCACCAGAGCATGCTCAAACGCCGGCTGAAACCGGTTATTATTCTTGATCTCGGGCTGCCGAGAAATGTCGACCCTGATATTGGCAAGCTTCAGAATATGTTCCTCAAGGATATTGATGCACTCAAGCACATCATCGACAAAAACCTTGAAAAAAGAAGCCGTGAACTTCCAAAAGTCCAGGCCATCATTGAAGAGGAGCTCATCGGTTTCGGTCAATGGATCAATACACTGAAAGTGAGGCCAACCATTGTGGATCTTCAGTCGAAGTTCATTGAGATAAAGGAAAAAGAGCTTGAACGGTATCGCTACAAGGTCAGCGAAGAGGAACTCCTGAGAATGGAGCACCTTACTGACAGAATCCTGAAAAAAATCCTGCACCACCCCATAAAAATGCTCAAGGCACCAGTGGATACAAATGACTCGATGCCGAGCAGAGTCGATCTTGTGCGCAATGTTTTCGATCTTGAAGAACCAAATCAGTCACGCTAAATAAAAATCCGTAATCGCTTTGAAAAAACAGCTCATCATCGGTACCAGGTCCAGCCCGCTCGCTTTGTGGCAGGCAGAATTTACCAAGGCGGAACTTTCCCGGCATTTTCCTGAACTTGATATCACGCTCAAACTGGTTAAAACAACCGGTGACAAGATTCTCGACTCTCCCCTTTCAAAAATTGGGGATATGGGGCTCTTTACCAAGGATATTGAGAAACATCTGATCACCAAAGAGATCGATTTGGCGGTTCACAGTTTGAAAGATGTGCCGACAAGCACTCCTGATGGGCTTCTTATCACCTCCTTCACCGAACGTGAGGATACGAGGGATGTCATTATTTCAAAGAACGGCATCAAGCTGACCGATCTGCCACAGAATGCCAAAATGGCAACAAGCAGCCTGCGCCGCATGTCGCAGTTGTTGAGCCTGCGCCCTGACTTGCAGATACAGGATATCAGAGGCAACCTCAATACCCGTTTCCAGAAGTTTGACGAGGGCGAATTTGATGCCATGATGCTTGCCTACGCAGGTGTTTTCCGTCTCAATTTCAGCGATCGCATTTCCGAAATTCTGCCGCACGAAGTGATGCTTCCTGCTGTCGGTCAAGGTGCACTCGGTATTGAGACCCGTGTTGACGATGAGCAGACCAGAGAGATTGTCAGAATCCTCAATCACTCAACAACGGAATATTGCTGCCGCGCTGAACGCGCACTGCTCCGTCATCTGCAGGGCGGTTGCCAGATTCCTATCGGCGCTTATGCTTCGTTCAAAAATGGCACACTGAAGCTGCTTGCTTATGTCGGCTCGGTTGATGGCAAGATTGGATTGCATAACGAAATTACGAAAACAGGAGTAACGTCACCCGAGCAGGCTGAAGAAGTTGGTATCGAACTTGGCGAAGAGCTGCTGAAACAGGGCGCAGATGCAATTCTGTCACAAATCCGCAAAACCCGCTGATGAAAACTGTTCTTGTTACCCGTCCGAAAGATCAGGCAGCGTCATTTGTACAACAACTGGAAGAGTACGGTCTGAACTCAATTGTTTTTCCGACAATCGAGATCAGGCCGGTCTCCGGCTGGAAGGTTCCCGACCTCAGCCTTTTTGACGGACTCTTTTTCACCAGCCCCAACAGCGTCACTTTTTTTATGGAGAGAGTGCTGAAAGAGAGCCCTGATGAGCTGAAAAACCTGCAAAAGCTCAAGGTTTGGGCTGTCGGAAAAACAACCTCTTCTGATCTTGCGGCACACGGCGTAACAACTGAACCAATACCGAAAATTGCCGATGCCGTAACACTCATGGAGGAGATTGGCAGCGATACCATTGCTGGCCATACCTTCCTGTTTCTCAGAGGAAGCCTTTCGCTGGGAACCATCCCCGAGGTGATCAAAAAACGGGGTGGCCACTGCGTTGAGCTGACCGTCTATGAAAATCTGCCACCTTCGCTTGAAGAGAGTGCGAACATAAAGTCGCTGCTGGAGCAAGGCGAACTCTCCTGCCTCTCATTTACAAGCCCCTCAACCGCCATCAATTTTTTTGAGGCGATGGCCTCAACCGCCCTCCCATCCGGAGTGCTGATTGCAGCCATCGGCACCACAACAGCCAACGCCCTCAAAAAACTTGGCGTGAAGGTCGATATCATCCCAGAATCTTTCGACGGCCCCAGCTTCGCCAAAGCCATCGCCAACGCACTGACAACTGATTACTGATTACTGA
>CAIXCO010000034.1 GCA_903917955.1 uncultured Chlorobiaceae bacterium
GCCATGCTTTCACTCAGGTCAAGCAGGAGGGTTTGAGGGCAGAACCAGCCGCACCAGACTCTTCCGAATATGATGGTGACAAAACCGGTGAAGAGCAGGAAAAAAAGGGTGGCCGCAAGAATGAGATAAAATTCCCGCATCCAGAGAACGGAGCCGAAGATATGGAGTTTGAGGGTTGCAATGTCGAACCGGAGTGCACTTTCCCCTTTTATGGTTACAAACGGCAGGCCGGTTATGATGACGGTCTGCAGGATTTCAATGGCTCTTCTCTTTTTTCTCCACACAATGGCGTACTCCTCAGTTGGTGGAAATTATTTTTTTCTAAGGGTTTCCACAAAGGCAACAACCTTGCTGACTTTTTCTGCGCCAATCTGCGGAAGGAATGAGGGCATTCCGTTGGGACGCCCTTTGGTCACGGTTTCGTAGAGATCCTTTTGGGTAGAGCCGTATTTGAGCTTGGCGGCGGTCAGATTAGGCCCGATTCCGCCGGTTGCATCAGCGTTATGGCATGGTGCACAGGTGTTTGCAAAAATCTCCTTGCCCTCTTCAATGGCCTCCTTGTCGCCGGAATACTCCTTCATGACTACAGGTTTCTCTGTTTTGGCCGCCGCAGCCATCTCCTTGTCATACTCCTTGTAGAACGACCAGCCGGAAATGGCCGGAGTATAGGAGACGATATAGCCAATCAGAAAAATTATTCCCCCGAAAAAAAAGAGCAGCCACCCTTTGGGGATTTTACCATGGCCATCCTGGGGTTCCTGGGTTTCATACATAGAGCACTCCTTTTGGCGGATTTCAGTTATTCATTGCTCATCATCGAGCATTCTGCGTTTCGGCTCTTCAATCTTCTCTTTTCGTTTGGGATTGAAGTAATACATAATTATTCCTCCCATAACGACGGCGAGAAGCATGGTAAAGAGGAGGTATGCCAGGCCCGAAAGTGTCATTTTTGGGCCTCCATTGTTTTAACATCCCGTCCCAGTTTCTGGATGTATGCAATCAGGGCGTCCATCTCGGTAAGTTCCTTGCGGAGTTCCGGCGGGGTCACTTTGTTGCGGCTCTCTTTTGAGGGATAGCTTTCAGAGGTCACGGTTGCCTGGTACTGGCCGATCTGTTGCTTAACTTCGCCTTCCGAATAGCCATAGCCAAGAACGGAGCATTTTTTATACGAGTACCCGGTATCGAGCTTGTTCTTTGCAAGCCAGGCGTAAGGGGGCATGTTGGATTTTTCGAACATCCCCTGCGGGCTCATCAAATGGGTGTAGTGCCAGGAGTCTGGATACTTTCCGCCGACTCGGTTCAAATCAGGCCCGGTACGGCGGGAACCCCAGAGGAAAGGGCGGTCGTAAGCAAACTCTTCCGGCTTTGAGTATTCACCGTAGCGAAGCACCTCGGTTCTCAGTGGGCGTACGGTCTGGGTGTGGCAGTTGTTGCACCCTTCACGCATGTAGATGTCGCGTCCCTCCTGTTCAACCGCTGTGTAGGGTTTTATGGAGGCGCTGACCGGCTGCGTCGAAGGCATGAAAAGAGGAATAAAGACGGTTGCCGTCGTACCGATCAGGATAACAGCGGCTGACAGAACAGCAAAAACAACCGGTTTTGAAGTGATCCCCATGATGGCAGCTCCTGATGGTTATGTGTCGGTTATGCTTCAACTGGGCGAGGTTGTTTCCTGACCGTCATAACCAGATTCCAGACAAAAATCAGTATGCCGATAAAGAAGACAAGCCCTGCCGCAAATCGCAGTTGGTAGTATGGATAGAGAGATGCGACGGTATCAAGAAAATTGTACATCAGCGAGCCGTCGGGGTTGGTGGCTTTCCACATGGCACCCTGCTGGATGCCCGCAATCCACATGGCGGTAGTCCATATCACCTGGCCGAAGAGTGTCAGCCAGAACTGTATATTGGCAAGCTTGATGCTGTAAATCTCGGTATTGGTAATATGTGGAATCATGTAGTAAAATGATGCTGCAACGACCATGGTAACCCATCCCATGGTACCCATGTGCACATGGCCGACAACCCAGTCGGTATAGTGGAAGAAGGCGTTGAGGGTTCTGAGCCCTTGCAGCGGCCCCTGAAGGGTTTGGAGTCCGTAAAAGGTGATGCCGGCAATAAAGAATTTTACCAGATAGTTTGAGCGCATCTGATCCCAGTTTCCCTGAAGCGTGTAATAGCCGTTAACCACCGAACCCCATGAGGGAGCAATCAGGAAGATGCTGAAACCCATGGCAACCGTTTGAATCCACTCCGGCAGGGGGGTAAGCATGAGGTGGTGTGCTCCCGTCCAGAGATAGGCGAAGTTCAGCGCCCAGAACGAGACGATAGAGAGGCGGTGGCTGTAAATGGGCAGGCCGGTCGCTTTGGGAAGAAAATAGTAGAACATCGCCAGTATCGGTATCGTGAAGATGAAGCCTACGACGTTGTGGCCGTACCACCACTCCACATTGGCGTCGTTTGCTCCGGCATAGATCGAGTAAGACTTGAACAGATTGACGGGAATCTCAAGGTTGTTTACAATATAGAGGATGGCAATGGCTACGGTCATGGAGATGATGTACCACAGAGAGATATACATTTGCTGCTCCTTGCGTTTGATCAGCGTGCCAAAAACATTGATGGCAAACATGACCCAGAAAATTACGACACCGATATCAATTGGCCACTCAAGTTCGGCATACTCTTTTGTGGTATTCATTCCGGCAAAGAGGCTCAGGGCTCCAAGAGCTATGACTGTGTTGAAGAGGTAGAGATGCGCCTGTGCGAGACGGGGAAAGAGCAGAGCTGTTCTGGTAAGCCGCTGCAGCATGTAATAGGATGTGGCAAAAATAGCCGCAAGAGAAAAACCGAGTCCCATCCCGTTGGTATGAACGACTCTGAGACGTCCGAAGCTGAGCCAGGGTGTAAGGTTGAGCGCCGGGTTAAACATTTCAAAAGCAATCCAAAGCCCCACCACCAGACCAATAACAAGCCAAAAAAGCGCCGAAAAGGCAAACCCGCGCACCACCCTGTAATTATACCCCGCATCGCTCATATATACTCCCGCATCGTTATGTGATCTATAAAAGGAATGTAACGAGAAATATCGGCACTGGTAACGGATTAGGTTGGTGGAATAGCGCTATATGCCTTAAAAAAAAGTAATTAAAAGCATTTTTTTTAATCACAAGAAAACGAACTCTTTTTTTTACGAATAATATCTAAATTAATTTGAATAAAAGCACCGAA
>CAIXCO010000035.1 GCA_903917955.1 uncultured Chlorobiaceae bacterium
CTGAGCCGTCCCCACCATGCGGCTATTCTATGAAAACTGCTGCCTGATGGGTCGAATACATTGATCAGCAGGGCAACGAGTATCCCGAAAAACATGATTGGTATCAGGATAAAAAGGAACAAGAGTGTTCTGAAGTTCATTTCGTACTCAGTAAAGGGTTACTGGTCGAGTCCGTTGAGAAAAGAGGCAAGCTCTCTATACTCTGAACTGATCAAAGTGGCACTTTTCTTCTTTTCCATAAGCTCCGTGAGATTCGGGGGGATAGCGATCTTCTTGCCCAGGGCGCTCTCTATTGCGTCAAGAAATTTGACCGGATGGGCGGTTGAAAGGGCTATACCAGCTTGCCCCGCATTGCTTTCAATGCCTCTGAAGCGTTCAAGGGCACGGTAGGCGACGGCGGTATGTGGATCCATGACATAGCCAAAACGCTCATGGATGGATTGTATGGTGGCGATGGTCTCTTCATCCGAAACGGCAATGCCGGTGATATCCCTTGCCATGGAGTCGTGGTCGTTGTGGTAGAAATATCTCAGTCGGGCAAAATTGCTCGGGTTGCCGACGTCCATTGCCGTTGAAAGGGTGGTGATGGTCGGACGTGGTTCGTAGCGCCCTTCGTCAATATAGCGGGTCACGCTGTCGTTGGCGTTTGAGGCGGCAATAAAGTGGCCTATGGGGAAACCCATCCGTTTTGCAAGCACACCTGCGGTGAGGTTTCCGTAGTTGCCGCTTGGGACGGAAACGAGCGGGTTATGGATGCCGAACAGCTCCTTGAGCTGCATGGTTGCCCATGCGTAATAGAAGGATTGCGGGATCAGCCGTGAGATGTTGATGGAGTTGGCCGAGGTAAGCGTCAGAGATTTGTTCAGGTCGGGATCGACAAAGGCCTGTTTGACCATGCGCTGGCAGTCGTCGAAATCGCCCTCTACTTCAAGAGCGTGAACGTTGCCTCCGGCGGTAGTGAGCTGCTGTTCCTGCAGGCGGCTTACCTTTCCTGAGGGATAGAGCAGCACGACCCTTGTGTTGGCAATGCCCTGAAAGCCGTAAGCGACGGCGCTTCCCGTATCTCCCGATGTAGCAACAAGGACGGTGATCAGCTTCTCCTCTTCGGCGGCAAAATAGCCGGTCAGCCGGGCAAGAAAGCGTGCGCCATAATCTTTGAATGCGAGTGTTGGTCCGCAGAAAAGCTCTTCGACAAAGGTGTTCTGGTCGAGCTGGACAATCGGCGTTTCGAAGGTATAGCAGTTTTCGATGATGTCGCTGAGCTGGTCGGGGGGGATGCTGCCGTCTATAAACTTTTTTGCGATGGCAAAAGCGATGTTGTTGAAGCTTGCCCCTTCGAGGAGCGTTATTTCTTCGGGCGAGAATCGGGGGATTTCGGAGGGGATATAGAGCCCTCCATCGGGTGCCAGCCCTTCAAGCGTTGCCTTTTTTATGGAAACGGGTATTGATGACTTATTGGTGCTGAAGTAGATCATTAGTCGTACGGTTCTCTATTTGACAATGGTGTTACACTATTCTTGCGCCTTCCTTGCAGATGGGCGATACCCACAGGTCTGACTCAAGGTGGGCTTTTGAGTAGAAGAATGCCTTTTTCATTGCCTGGCCTACGGCAAGGGCAGTTTTTTCGGAGGAGGAAAAGGCAAAAATTGAGGGGCCGGAGCCTGCAATGCTGCATCCGAGGGCGCCGCTGTCGAGAGCTGCCTGCTTGACTTCAAAAAAACCGGGGATGAGCGGAGCGCGTTTTGGTTCGGCGATAACGTCCACCAGAGAGCGTCCAATGAGGTCATAGTCGGAGGTGAGCAGGCCGGCAACAAGAGCGCCGACGTTGCCCCATTGCTCGGTTGCTGTTTTTAGCGAAATCTCCTTGGGCAGCACTGAGCGGGCGTAGGCCGTACGCAGTTCTGTATGCGGGTGTACCAGGGAGCAGTAGAGGTGTTTGGGTGAGGGAATCGTAATGAGATCAAGCGGTGTGTAACTCCGGATCAGCACGAAATTGCCAAGAATTGCAGGTGCGGCGTTGTCGGCATGGGCTGAGCCGCAGGCAACCCGCTCCCCTTCAATGGCGAAGTGCACTAACTCCATTTTTGAACAGGGGTTGCCCATCAGTTCATTTGCGGCTATGAGGGCTGCTGCTGCGCTTGCTGCGCTGCTTCCCATTCCACTGCTGAGCGGCAGGTGTTTTTTGAGCTCAAGGGAGATATGGCCGGTAAAATCGATCTGTTTGTGGGCGCGGATATATTCAAGAAATTTCAGGACAACAAAGCTTGATGTGTTTTTTTTTGGGTCAAGCGGAAGCGCACCACCGTCGCCTGTGATGCTTACAATTGAAACCGGAGAACCGGAGTGTGGTTGATCGGAAAGCGTGAGAATGACCTCATCACCGGGTTCGGTGATGGCAAATCCTAAAACATCAAAGCCACATGCAACGTTTCCGACAGTTGCTGAAGCGAATCCTCTGACAGTTTTCATACTGTTTTTTTCGGGCAAAATTCCAGGAGGTGTTGGCGTAGGGTTAACGTCCATGAAAAGGAAGCTATCCAAATGAGAGAGAGAATTTGAATAACTAAAAGCTTTTCATTAAATTCAGGTTTTATCTTTTGGTACGGAAAACAGCCCGAGTTGGACTTTAAAAAGAAGGTAAGCAGAATCTTTCTCTTTTCTTAACAAATAACCAAGCGGAATAAGATATGTCTACAACAGTCAGGCCTGATGAGGTTTCATCCATACTTCGCAAGCAGCTTGCCGGTTTTGAGTCTGAAGCAGAGGTGTATGATGTAGGAACAGTGCTGCAGGTCGGTGACGGTATTGCTCGTGTGTATGGTTTATCGAAGGTTGCTGCAGGCGAACTTCTGGAGTTTCCCAACAACGTGATGGGGATGGCTTTAAACCTTGAAGAGGACAATGTCGGCGCTGTATTGTTTGGTGAATCAAATCTGGTAAAAGAGGGCGACAGGGTCAAAAGAACCAGTATTCTCGCCTCAATCCCGGTCGGTGAGGCCATGCTTGGCCGTGTCATCAATCCTCTGGGTGAACCAATTGATGGCAAGGGCACTATCGAGACTGACATTCGTCTTCCTCTCGAACGCCGTGCTCCTGGAGTCATTTACCGTAAATCAGTGCATGAGCCGTTGCAGACCGGTCTCAAGGCCATCGATTCCATGATTCCGATTGGTCGCGGACAGCGCGAACTTATCATCGGTGATCGTCAGACAGGAAAGACTGCTGTGGCGATTGATACTATCATCAACCAGAAAGGCAAGGGCGTTTTCTGTATCTATGTTGCTATCGGTCTGAAAGGCTCGACGGTGGCCCAGGTTGTCAATACCCTGGAGAAATATGATGCGATGTCCTACACCACTGTTATTTCAGCAACGGCCTCCGATCCTGCACCGTTGCAGTTTATCGCTCCGTTTGCCGGTGCTACCCTTGGTGAATATTTCCGCGATACGGGCCGCCATGCGCTTGTAGTCTATGATGATCTTTCAAAACAGGCTGTTGCCTATCGTCAGGTCTCTCTGCTTCTTCGTCGTCCACCGGGACGTGAAGCTTATCCTGGCGACGTTTTTTACTTACACTCCCGTCTGCTTGAAAGAGCTGCGAAGATCACTGATGATATCGAGGTCGCAAGGAGAATGAACGATCTTCCTGATGTTCTCAAGCCGTTGGTCAAGGGTGGTGGAAGTCTTACCGCACTGCCGGTTATCGAAACCCAGGCTGGTGACGTTTCGGCCTATATTCCGACCAACGTGATCTCCATCACTGATGGTCAGATCTTCCTTGAATCGAACCTTTTCAACTCTGGTCAAAGACCTGCTATCAACGTTGGTATTTCGGTTTCCCGTGTTGGTGGAAGTGCCCAGATCAAGGCTATGAAAAAGGTTGCCGGTACCTTGCGTCTCGACTTGGCGCAGTTCCGTGAACTTGAGGCCTTTTCGAAATTCGGCTCCGATCTTGATAAAACCACCAAGGCACAGCTCGACAGGGGTGCAAGACTTGTCGAAATCCTCAAGCAGGGGCAGTATATTCCCATGCCGGTTGAAAAACAGGTTGCCATTATTTTCCTTGGTACCCAGGGGCTGCTCGACTCTGTTGACTTGCGCTTTATCCGCAAGTTTGAGGAAGAGTTCCTCAGTATGCTTGAGGTTAAGCACAGTGACGTGCTCGCCAAAATTGCCGAGAGCGGTGCGCTTGAGGCTGATGCGGCAGGCAAGCTCAAGGAGATTGCGGTCAAATTTGTGACAGCTTTCAAGGAAAAGAACAAGGCGTAAGAGAGAGGTGACAGGTTTTTCAAGCAATTTTTTAACAGTCCCGTAATACATGCCTACATTAAAGGATATACGTGTACGAATCAAAGGGGTAAAGTCTACACAGCAGGTCACCAAGGCGATGAAGATGGTGGCCGCTGCGAAGCTGAGAAGGGCTCAGGAACGGGCTGTAATGGCCCGGCCTTATGCCAAGAAGCTGAAGGAGATGCTTGCTTCCCTCTCTGCAAAGGTAGATACTTCACTCAATCCCATGCTTTCCGCTCGTCCGGAGGTTAACAGGGTTCTTGTGATTCTTGTCACTGCCGACAGGGGGTTGTGCGGTGCGTTTAATACCAATGCCATCAAGCTTGCGCATAAAATCATTCATGAGGATTATGCCGCCATTCACAGCAAGGGCGGAGTGAGCCTTATTTGTGCTGGCAGTCGCGGGTTTGATTTTTACAGAAAGAGAGAGTACAAGATAGTCAAGGGTTACACGGCCGTTTTTCAGCATCTTGATTTCAGTACGGCAAAAGAGATTGCCGATATCGCCTCGGGCATGTATCTGCGTGGCGAGGTTGACAGGGTGGTGGTTGCCTACAATGAATTCAAGTCGGTGCTTGCGCCGAACCTGAGAGAGGAGGTGATTCTGCCTATTGCCCCTGAAGTTTCAGGCAAGGAGAGCAGCAGTGATTACATTTACGAGCCCTCACCGGCGGCCATTATCGACGTTCTGGTACCCAAGCATCTCAATACACAGATATGGAGAATGATGCTTGAGTCGAATGCTGCAGAGCAGGCGGCCCGCATGTCGGCGATGGATTCTGCTACTGAAAATGCCAAAGAGCTTATGCGGACGCTCAACATCAGTTATAACCGTGCACGGCAGGCGGCGATCACGACGGAGCTGAGCGAAATTGTTTCAGGTGCTGATGCCTTGACCAACTGATTGTTTCTTTGATGTTACTTTTTACTTAAAGCGCCTGCAAGGGCGCTTTTTTTTTGCTGCACTCATTGCCACTCATTCGGGAAATGATTTATATTTTATAAGTTGGTGGTGTTGGTTGTTCACTCTTTTTTCATATTCAATTCACAGGCATGGGCAGGAGCATGAAGATATACAAGTTTGGAGGTACCTCTTTGGGGTCAGCCGGGCGAATTAAAAAAGTCGCTGATATTATTGCCGGTGCGCTGCATGAAAGCAAGCTGATTGTGGTGGTTTCGGCCATTCACCGTGTTACCGATCTTTTGCTTGAATCGGCCACAAAGGCTTGCAGTGGCGAAAGCCTTTATCGCAGTACACTCGAAGAGGTTGATCATCTTCATCTCTCTATAGCCCGTGATCTTTTTGCAGGTGCGTTGCTTGATGAGGTCACCGTAGCCCTTCGTGCTGAACTTTCAGAGTTGAATGATATTGTGCAGGGAGTTTTTCTGCTTAGGGAACTCTCTGAAAAAAGCCAGGCAGCAGTGCTTGGGTTTGGTGAGCGTCTTTCTTCCCTTATGGTCAGCCGTTACCTGCAAGAGCGCGGTATTGCATCGTTCTCTCTTGATGCCCGCAAACTGATTGAGACCGATGCCAATTATGCCGATGCCCGTGTCGATATCCATGCATCTGAACTGCATATCAAAAAAGAGCTTGCCTCTTTTGATGGAGTGCCTGTCGTGACCGGATTTATTGCCGCAGCGCCGGATGGATCATCGACGACATTGGGTCGTGGCGGCTCTGATTATACCGCATCTCTTCTTGGTGCCGCACTTGGTGCCGCAGAAATTTGGATTTGGAGTGATGTTGACGGCTTTTTCAGTGCGGATCCCAAACGGGTTCGGGATGCCCGGATTTTACCTCATATCAGTTATTCGGAGGCAATGGAACTCTCTCATGCCGGAGCGCGGGTGCTCCATCCTCTTGCGGTTCAGCCTGCCATGAAGGCGGGTATTCCCCTGTTGATCAAAAATTCGTTCAATCCTGCAGCAAAAGGGACACGCATTGAGCGAGCCACACCTACAGGGAGCAGCGGTACGCTGCCGGTAACAGGATTGACCTCAATCAACAAGGTTGTGCTCCTGAATTTGTCGGGCAGCGGGATGGCCGGTGTTCCGGGCGTTGCCTCACGCCTCTTCAGTTGCCTGGCTCGCCACCGAATCAATATAATATTCATCTCACAGGCCTCATCCGAGCAGTCGATCACCCTTGCCATCACCCCATCCCAGGCGGCAATAGCGAAAAAAATACTGGAGGAGGTGTTCCGTGCAGAGATCGAATCCCGTCAGATTGAGCCTCTTGTGATCCGTCGCAACCTCGCTCTTATCGCCGTGGTTGGCAATAATATGTCAGGCCATCCGGGTGTTTCGGCCCAATTGTTTGAAACGCTTGGTAAAAACGGTATCAATGTTATTGCCGTTGCGCAGGGTGCCAACGAGATGAATATCTCCCTGGTTATAGATGCCCATGATGAGGACAAGGCGCTAAACTGTATTCATGAATCCTTTTTCCTCTCACAGCGCAAGGTGCATCTCTTTATTGCCGGCACCGGTACGATTGCAAAAAGCCTGATTGGTCAGATCAGTGCCCATCGTCTCAATTTGCAGCAGGAGAATGACCTTGATGTGGTGGTCTGCGGGATGGCTAATACACGCGAAATGGCCATTGATAGTAACGGTATCGACCTTCAGAACTGGCAGGGGTCCCTTTTGCCAAGAGTTGACCATCCTGGTATTGAGGGTTATATGCAGCGCATCAGGGAGAGAAACCTGCACAACACCATCTTTGTTGACTGCACGGCAAGTGCGAAGGTGGCTGAAATTTATCCTGACCTGCTGCTTGCCAATATTTCGGTGGTGACGGCCAACAAGCTCGGTATGGCTGGCCCCTGGCCCCTTTACCGAAGCATCCGGGATGCCCAGAAGAAAAGTAATGCCCGTTTTCTTTATGAAACCAATGTGGGCGCGGGATTGCCGATCATCAACACCCTGAATGACCTGAAAAACAGTGGCGATAAAATTATCAGCATTGAGGGGGTACTGTCCGGTACGTTGAGTTTTATTTTTAATGAACTTCGTAAAGGTGGTCGTTTCAGCGAAATTGTCCGTCGTGCCCAAGAGGCAGGCTATACCGAGCCTGATCCACGCGATGATCTTTCCGGTGCTGATTTTGCCAGGAAGTTCCTCATTCTTGGCCGTGAACTTGGCTTTACGCTTGAATATAGTGATGTGGTTTGTGAGAGCCTTGTGCCTGAAGAGTATCGTGGCGAGATGTCGGTTCCTGAGTTTCTTGACCGCTTGTCAGGTGTTGACGGGTGGTATGCCAATGCCATAGCAGAGGCCGCCAAAGAGGGTATGACTATTGCTTATGCTGGTGAAATCAGAGATGGAAAGGCCAGTATCGGGGTGAAGAGGGTTCCACTTGCCAGTCCGATTGCCGGTCTCAGCGGATCTGAAAATATGGTGGTTTTTACCACCGAGCGTTATCGGGCAACTCCACTTGTGGTAAGGGGGCCTGGTGCAGGCGGGGAGGTGACGGCAGGCGGCGTTTTTGCCGATATCCTGCGAATTGCAAGTTATCTTGTTTGAGGAGAAGAGTCTATGCGTGCAGAAATTGTTTCTGTCGGAGATGAGCTGTTGAAAGGGCAGAGGGTCAATACCAATGCTGCATTTATGGCCGCAGCTCTTGCGGGCATAGGTGTGCCGGTTGGCCGGATTGTTGCCTGCTCTGATGGTGAAGAGGAGATTGCGGCGGTGTTTGCCGAATCGCTTGAACGGGCCGACATTGTGCTTGTTACAGGAGGCCTCGGCCCTACACGCGATGATCGTACCAAAAAGGCTGTCCGGCAACTTCTCGGCAGAGGACTTGAGCTGAGCGAGGAGGCTTTTGCCACTCTTGCCGAACGGGCAGGGCAGAGAGGAGTGGAGATGACGGAGTCACTTCGTGATCAGGCAATGGTGATAGAGGGATCTCATGTCATTGCCAACACGAAGGGAACTGCGGCGGGGATGATTCTCCTGTGTGGAGAGCAGTTTCAGAACCACTATCTGGTACTGATGCCCGGTGTGCCCTCCGAAATGAAGGCCATGATGGAACTCACGGTTCTTCCCTTTTTTGCGGCACTTTCAGATACCGTTATTTGTCATACACCAATTAAAACGGTAGGTATCGGTGAATCGACGCTTGCTGCAATGATTGTAGATATTGAAGATGCCCTTCCCGCCGGGACAACGCTTGCCTATCTGCCTCATGCTGCGGGCGTCACCCTGATGATCAGTACCCTTGGCCGAGAGCGGGAGGTGGTTGAGCGTGATAACCGCACGGTTGTTGATGCCATTGTCGGGAGGGCAGGGATGTCTATCTATGCAACCCGTGAGGTCTCGCTTGAAGCGACGATTATTGCCATGCTCTCTGCCGGAGGGCTGACTGTTGCTGTTGCTGAGTCATGCACAGGCGGTCTTGTAGCAAGTCGATTGACCGATGTGCCGGGTTCATCCTCCTCTTTTCTCCAGGGTTTTGTGGTCTACAGCAACCAGGCAAAAGAGAGAAGTCTCGGAGTGTCGAAGGAGATCCTCGAAAAGTTTGGCGCGGTGAGTGAAGAGGTTGCCCGGGCAATGGCACTGGGCTGCCTTGAAAAAAGCGGGGCCGATTTTGCCCTTTCGACCACGGGTATTGCCGGTCCTGCAGGGGGCTCTCTGGAAAAACCGGTCGGTATGCTCTGTCTGGCTATTGCAAATAAAACGTCGGGTGTTCTGCTCTCCAAAACGCTCTTTATGCATGGAGATCGCGAGCTGAACAAGTTCCGTTTCAGCGAAGCCGTTCTTCGTGAACTTTGGGAATCCCTCCGGGACATTCCTGTCACAGAACGCTGATGATCGAACGAAAACACTTTTTTTCCCGCAGAGTTAGAGAGTGCTGGTGTTTCATTCAATTCATCGCATTTGCCCACTACGCCAGTTAGCATCTGCATCGGTTTTCATGCGCGAGCTTTTTTTGTTTTAATAATTCGTTTTTTATACAATAGTTTTGCGGCGCTGCTTGTCGTTGATGAAGGACTGACCTCGCCGAAGTTGGCGAATCGTGTGTAACTCGCTTCGCTGGCCCAACCCATTGCTGGTCTTGGCTATTCGTTAACGCCAACTTTCGCCAGATTGGAGAAAATCTCCCCTCGCTGTTTGTAAAGATAATGTCGTCTGGAGCGTAACCATGCTCCCCTTGCCTTAAGGGTCATGAGAATAAAAGAGTACTCAGGTTTGTCGCTCGGGCGTGTTATTTTTGAAAAGGATTGTGCTTTTTTGTTGCCTATCCTGTATCTTGGGGGACAAGAAAAAAACAGGGGCGTTCTCTCTCTGCTATAAATGATGATCAGAAAGAGTGAGGGAAATTAAAATCGTTGTTCTTATCATTTTTACAAAAAGCATTTGTTTTATCGATACCTTGGCTTGAAAGGAAAAATTATAGCGGCTTTTGCGAATAAATCGGATGTATGAGGGCGAATGGCAAGAATAGCAAGATTACCGGATAAAGTTGCGAATAAAATATCTGCGGGGGAAGTTGTTCAGCGTCCAGCCTCGGTTGTCAAGGAGCTCCTTGAAAATTCTATTGATGCTGGTGCCAGCAGGATAACGGTTGCCATCAAGGATGCCGGAAAGGAGCTGATCCGCATTGTGGATGATGGTGCGGGAATGGGGCGCGAAGATGCGCTTTTGTCGGTTGAGCGTTTTGCAACAAGCAAAATTACCGGGGTCGAGGATCTTGATACACTGCAAAGCCTTGGCTTCAGGGGGGAGGCTCTTGCGAGTATCTCTTCGGTGTCGCATTTCGAACTGAAGACCCGTACGGCAAAAGAGACGCTTGGTTTGAAGCTTCGCTATGAGGGAGGAGTTCTCGTCGAGGAGTCGGGGGTACAGGGGGAGCAGGGTACGACCATCAGTGTCAGAAATCTCTTTTATAATGTTCCTGCCCGCCGCAAGTTTTTGAAGTCGAATGCGACCGAGTACAACCATATTTTCGAGATTGTCAAGTCGTTTGCGCTGGCCTATCCGGAAATTGAGTGGCGAATGTACAGTGATGACGAGGAGCTTTTTCATCTGAAGCGCCCGGATATTCTGGAGCGGCTCGATATTTTTTATGGCGATGATTTTGCCGCTGGCATGATTGAGCTTGCTGAGGAGAATGATTACCTCTCCATCAGGGGATTTTTGGGCAAGCCTGCAATGCAGAAACGCCGGAAACTTGATCAGTATTTTTTTATCAATCGCCGCCTTGTCCAGAACAGGATGCTATCACAGGCTGTTCAGCAGGCTTATGGTGATTTGCTCGTTGAGCGCCAGACCCCTTTTGTGCTGCTTTTTCTTGCCATTGACCCCTCTCGGGTTGATGTGAATATGCATCCCGCAAAGCTTGAAATCCGCTTTGATGATGAGCGCAATGTGCGCAACATGTTCTATCCGGTTGTCAAGCGGGCCATTCAGTTGCACGATTTCTCTCCTGACCTTGCCGTCACAGAGAGCGACAAGTTCAATTCCGGTCAGGGTACGGAGTCGCCAGCCAGAAAATTTTCGTTCCCGGATATTCCGCATCGTTCTATCACAACAGGTGATCTCTACCGCAATTATCGTGAAGGAGCATTTGGTGAACCGGCTCTCTCACGTCACTCACCATTGCATCAGGCCGAAATGTTTCCGCACCAGGCAAGCGCAGGGTACGCTGTGCCTTCAAGCGGGTTACGAGAGGGAGATGAGGTGCTTTCATCCATCCTGCTCGCTCCCCTCTATGATGATGACGAGGTCCCGGTTCCGAAAAATTCCGAACCAAAAATCTGGCAACTGCATAACAAGTATTTGATTTGCCAGATCAAGACCGGTGTCATGATTATTGACCAGCATGTGGCGCATGAACGGGTGCTCTATGAGCGTGCCGTTGATGTCATGAACCAGAATGTTCCCAACTCCCAGCAGTTGCTCTTTCCCCAGAAGGTGGAGTTTCGTCCCTGGGAGTTTGAGATTTTTGAGGAGATCCGTGAAGATCTCTACAGGCTTGGTTTTAACCTGAGGCTCTTTGGCAATAAAACCATCATGATCGAGGGGGTTCCCCAGGATGTCAAGCCGGGCACCGAGGTGACGATTTTGCAGGATATGATAGCCGAATATCAGGATAACGCCTCAAAACTGAAGCTCGACAAGCGTGATAACCTTGCCAAGTCCTACTCGTGCCGCAATGCCATCATGGCGGGCCAGAAACTCTCACTTGAAGAGATGCGCTCCCTCATAGACAACCTGTTTGCTACTCGTGAACCCTACTCTTGCCCACATGGAAGACCGGTCATTATCAAGCTTTCACTCGACCAGCTCGACAAGATGTTTGGAAGAAAATGAGCGAGGTGGTTGCATCTTTGCCTAAAAAGAGTAAATTCATCACCATGCCCTTGTAGCTCAGTGGATAGAGCAACA
>CAIXCO010000036.1 GCA_903917955.1 uncultured Chlorobiaceae bacterium
CACACTTTTGAACAGCTTGTTCAGGATACCAAAACTTATTTTTTGGGTTCCCTTATTTGCTGATGACCTTGCTGCGAGGTTTCATGGTATCCGCCTGAAGGTGGCCTCACTTCAGATGGGGGCATTTTGTGGCCGCACTCGTTGCAAAAGCTGTAATGAAACATATAACGCCATGTATGCCCGCATTCAGGGCATGTGGTATCAAGAGCATATCCACATTTTCTGCAAAACTTCTCGTCTCCTCCTGTTGCGTTCCTGCATCCCGGGCATTGAAAAGCGCTCATTTCTTCTCCTTTATTTGGTTGATAGTGCCATGCTGTTTCACCCCTCTGTTTTGAACTCAGAAGTGGTGTGGAACTCAAGTTCGGGATAGTCATCCCTTGCAATTTTCAGCATCCAGTCGCTTTCGGCAAAAAAGACGGGATGATTTTCTTTGTCGTGCGCAATGGCGTTCCATTTGCGGCGAAGAAACTCTTCGAGCATCTCTTTGTTGTTGCCGGTAATCCAGAATGCCTTTTTGAAGCGCAGGGGGGTGAAGTCGCACTGGGCACCATATTCGTGTTCCAGACGGAACTTGATGACGTCGAACTGCAACTCTCCAACCGTACCGATAATTTTGCGGGCACCGTGTTGTATAAAAAGCTGGGCAACACCCTCTTCGGTGAGCTGACGAACCCCTTTGTCGAGCTGTTTGGCCTTCATCGGGTCGCGGTTTTCGAGCGCCTTGAAAATTTCAGGCGAGAAGCTCGGGATGCCACGGAAATGCAGATCTTCACCCTCTGTGAGCGAGTCGCCGATTTTCAGGGAGCCGTTGTCGTAGAGGCCGATGACGTCGCCTGGCCAGGATTCATCAACCACACTTTTTTCGTTGGCCATGAATTGGGTCGGGCTTGAAAAACGTATTTTTTTCTTGAGCCGGGTATGGTAGTAAAACTTGTTGCGCTCGAAACTGCCGGAGCAGATGCGGAAAAATGCGGTGCGGTCGCGGTGGTTTGGATCGAGATTAGCGTGAATTTTAAAGACAAACCCGCTCATTGGCTCTTCGGAGGCTTTGACAATGCGCTCGGTTGCTTCACGTTCATCGGGGCTTGGCGCAACGGTCAGGAAGGTTTCGAGCAGCTCTCTGACGCCGAAGTTGTTGATGGCGCTGCCGAAAAAGACCGGTGCGAGAAGGCCGGCGCGGTAGGTTTCTTCGTGAAATGGTTCGTAAACCCCTTCAATCAGGGCAACATCCTCCCGGAGTTTTTTTCCGAAACTTTCCGGAATCCATTTGTCCAGTTCAGGGTCGTTCAGGTCATTGACCCTAATATTGCTTTCGCTGATACGGGTGGTGTTGGCTTCAAAAAGGTTGAGCTCTTTGTTGTAGAGGTTGTAGACACCCTTAAAAGTCTGTCCCTGACTGATTGGCCAGGTGAGCGGCCTGACACTGATCTGGAGCTTGTGTTCAAGTTCATCAAGCAGCTCAAAAGGGTTGCGCCCTTCTCGATCCATCTTGTTGATAAAGATGATGACGGGAGTCTGGCGCATCCGGCACACCTCCATCAGCTTTTCGGTCTGCTCCTCCACCCCTTTGACGCAATCGACTACAAGAATGACGCTGTCAACGGCGGTCAGTGTGCGGTAGGTATCTTCGGCAAAATCTTTGTGTCCTGGTGTGTCGAGAATATTGACTCGTTTCCCCGCGTACTCAAACCCCATGACCGATGTGGCAACGGAAATTCCGCGCTGCTTTTCGATTTCCATGAAGTCACTGGTTGCGGTTTTGCGGATTTTGTTGCTTTTTACAGCTCCGGCGGTCTGAATTGCGCCACCAAAGAGCAGGAATTTTTCTGTCAGTGTGGTTTTTCCGGCATCAGGATGGCTGATGATGGCAAATGTCTTGCGTCTTGCGGTCTCTTTTATTAATTCCATTATGGGTATCGGCTCTCTGCTTCCAGTGTGCTCTGCTTCGCTGGGTCTGGTGAAAAAAATAATGCTGCTCGGCCGCAGACTATAACGTGCTCTCCCCGGTTCCAGCGATGGCTGGCGGAATTGCGGCTCTTTTGCTTTCAAAGATACGAAGATAGGGGTTAAAAACAGAATTTCGGGGACTTCCTGAACAATTTTGCCGTGAGATTATCATGCAATACCGTATTTTCGGTTTCAATCTGACCGCTGTATGTTGGATTCTGAATGTTTTGATGGGTGGATTAATTGAAAAAAAGGAGTTCTTATGAGAAATACCATGCTCGGCAGAGTAATCGTTCTCTTTTTTTGCTCATGCCTGATCCTGTCGGGATGCAGCAAAAGAGAAAAAATCAGCGGGCTGCAACAACTGGAGGGTAAAGAGTTTGCAATTCCGACCGGTACCGTGGCCGATCAGCTTGTGCTCTCAAAGTTACCGAACGCCAAATTCAAGTATTTTAACAGCGTCATGGATGCGGTGATTGCTGTTAAATCGGGCAAGGCGGATGCTGCGGCTTATGATGAACCGATCCTGAAAAATATTGCGGCTAAAAATAGTGGACTTGTGGTGCTGAAGGAGATGATTACGGTTGATAACTATGGGTTTGCGGTCCGCCTTAATGACCGGGAGTTGAAAAAAACAATCGATGCCGTGGTGGCTGAATTAAAGCGTGATGGAACGACTGAGAAGATGATGAAGCGCTGGTTCCCCGCAACGGGAAATCCTGCTCCAATGCCGGAGATTGCATCGGGGGGAGGCAGTGGCGTCTTGAGGATGGGCACGGCAAGCGTGACGGAGCCCTTTTCATTTGTTGATGGGTCGGGCGGGGTTGTGGGCTATGATATTGAACTTGCCCGGCGCATCGCCAAAAAACTGGACAAGAAGCTTGAGATTGTGAATATGGATTTTGGAGGAATGATTCCTGCATTGATTTCGGGCAAGGTTGATATGATTGCCGCCTGCATCACCATCACCGATGAGCGCTCGAAGCAGGTGCTTTTTTCTCAACCCTATTATACCGGCGGCATTGCTGCGCTTGTAAGAGAATGAGCGGTTTTGAACTTAATAGCGGGGGACTCTTGTCGCTCTTTGCCTCGTTTGTCAGCAGCTTTCAGAGCAACATTCTGCAGGAGAACCGTTATCTCCTCATCCTTGAAGGGCTGAAAACAACCGTTATTATCTCGGTTTTTTCAACCCTTTTCGGGACACTCCTCGGGGCGCTCGTCTGTTTCATGCGAATGTCGCGCAGGAGGGTGCTGAGCCTCATTGCGAAGGTGTACATATCGGTTTTACGCGGTACTCCCGTG
>CAIXCO010000037.1 GCA_903917955.1 uncultured Chlorobiaceae bacterium
AGTTCATCGCAAATATACGATTAACAAGAAAAAAAACAAAAAAATAGTACGAGTTACCGCACAGAGTGACGATTCTGAAAGGCAACTCTCTCACAACTCTTTTGATGTAAAAAAACTTTGTTCTGTATTAAGGTGGCACATCTTGATACAGAAAATGAATTAAAGTGGTAGATTTACTGACAGAGAGGATAAAAAACCGGATCAAGGAGGGAGAAAATGTTTAACCGACGTGCCGTAGAAGAGATACAATCATGGTATAACCAGAGCAAGCGCAAACCGCTGGTCATACGCGGTGCCCGACAGGTTGGAAAAACAACGGCCGTCCGACTTGCCGCCGAGAAGCTCTCTGTCGGGATTCTTGAAATCAACCTTGAGCGTCATAGAGAGCTTGAACCCCTCTTCAAAAACTACAAGGTCGAAGAGCTGCTTTTTGCTTTTTCACTGATAAGCGGTGAACCGATCAGTAAAGAGAGCAAAGCAATCCTTTTTTTGGATGAAGCACAGGCAACCCCTTCGGCATACGCTTGTCTGCGATACTTCCATGAGGATATGCCGGGCCTCGCCGTCATCTTGACCGGGTCGTTACTTGATCAGGTGCTGCATGAGAGCGCTCTTTCGACTCCGGTTGGACGTGTTGAACACCTCTTTATGGGCCCGCTGACCTTTGAAGAGTTCCTTTCGGCCACCGGAGAGTCGGCCGCTCTCAACGCCATTGAGATGCTCACACGGAGCACCATGCACCTTATCCCCGACAGTGTGCACGAAAAGCTGATGGCCCAGGTTCGACGCTACACCCTCTGCGGCGGAATGCCCTACTGTATCCAGACGGCCATCGAGACCCGGTTCAATCATGCGGAAATAGTGAAATATCAAATTGAGCTTCTTCAGAGCTACAAGGATGACTTTGCAAAGTATACCGGTTCACAAACCGCACTGCAACTCAACGCATTTTTTAATGGAATCATCGGTCAAATCGGCCTCCAGTTCTCCCATAAACAGGCCAACGAAATAGCGCTCAACAGCAGCGGTAATAACCGCCAGTTAAACGAAGCTCTGGAACGATTTCTCGAAGCGCGGCTCTTCTATCGTGTACTGCACTCCGGCGCAGAGACCATACCCCTCGGCGGCGACACAAAAATCAGAATCAGCAAATTTTTGTTCATCGATATCGGCCTGCTGCTGGCGGCACAGGGAGTTCCGGCACAAAGCATCATGGGTTCACCCCTGGAGTTGGCTAATCGCGGCATCATCGCCGAACAATTTGCAGGCCAGCAACTGCTCGCAGCAAAACCCTCCTACATCAACCCGACACTCTACTACTGGCAACCCCCAAAATCGGAAGGGCAGGCTGAGATCGATTTTCTCTACGAAAGCGGAAACCAGATCTACCCGATAGAGGTGAAATCAGGTACAAGCGGCACCATAAAGTCGCTCCACGCCTATATGACAAAAAAACAATCTACCGAAGGCATCAGAATCAGTTCCGCAAAACCCTCCCTTCACGAACTGACCGCAAAGATAAACCGGCAGGAAAAAGCGTTCCAGTTGATCAACCTCCCCTTTTACATGATCAACCAGATTGAGCGGATTGTTCATGAGAGATGAGGGCTTGCGCCCGAATTTTGAACCTGAAATACCAATTCACAAAAGAGACTCCTTGCGCCTTCATGCCAAAATAGAAAGAGCTTCCCTCTCTCTGAATTTTCAGAAATGAAATTAAGCGTTATATTCAATAAAACATAACGGACAGAGAGAAAACGACAGGAATGCCCGGCGCAAGACCCCGCCATAAAACAACCTTTATGTAACAAAAGAAGCTGCGAAAAGAGCCGATAAATTAAATTATTAAGGATTTGATATTAATTTTCCTAAATTTTTTACTATTATCAGCAATTAACCAGAAATAATAAAGATTCGGCAAGGCGAACGTGCCTGACCAGCCTCAGGGAGAAATTCCTGCGATCAGGTGACAGATTCAGGATTATGGCAGCAACACAAGCCTTTTTTTTAGCAGCGGAATAGAGACAATGTTATAACGATCAAACAGCGCACTCATGCTTTATCAACTTCCCGACAGTGATATTGAAAAATTTATTGACGAGGATATGCCATACGGTGATTTGACGACCTTGCTGCTCGGCATCGGCGCTCTGCCAGGGAAGATCACCTTTACAAGCCGTGAACAAACAACACTCTGCTGCACGGAGGAGGCGGCGCGCGTGCTTGAACGATGCGGTGCCAGCGTTGACTTTTTGCTGCAAAGCGGTACCACGGTTGAAGCGGGCATGACCATCCTCTCGGCTAGCGGCTCTGCAAGCAGCATGCACGCAGGATGGAAAGTTGCCTTGAATCTGCTCGAGTACGCCTCAGGTATTGCTACAAGGACGCACAAGATTGTGAAGCAGGTCAAAGAGGTTAATGCATCCATCACGGTTGTCACAACCCGTAAGTCGTTTCCGGGAACAAAAAAGGTTGCCATCAAGGCTATCATGGCTGGCGGTGCGCTCCCCCACCGCCTCGGCTTGTCGGAATCGGTGCTTGTTTTCCGGCAGCATACCGCTTTCTGCGGCGGGCTTGACCATTTTCTTACAACCGTAACCGAGCTGAAAGCGCAAGCACAGGAACAAAAAATCATTGTTGAGGCCGACAGCGCGGAAGAGGCGCTTGCCATTGCTGCTTCTGGGGTTGATGTGGTTCAGCTTGACAAGCTTCTGCCTGAGGCACTCTCACTGCTGGTTCAGCAATTGCGGAAAGAGGCGCCTGGAGTCAAAATTTCAGCCGCAGGAGGCATTAACGCACAAAATGCCTCAGCTTATGCTGAAACCGGAGTTGACATGCTTGTACTCTCGTCGGTCTATTTCGGCAAGCCTTCGGATATCGCGGTTTCAATTTCTGCATTACCATCATAAAACAATCCATAGCAATGATACAATCAATGAAACGCATCACCCTCCTCTGTTTTGTATTCTTCACCATGGCACTCCCGGCAATGGCCAGTGAGCTGAACCTCTCTGTTGCTGCAAGCCTGAAAGAGGTGATCAATGAGCTGAGCGTGAGGTACACTGCAAAACATCCTGCGACGGTTTTTATTAAAAATTTTGGCCCATCGGGAACGCTGGCCGGTCAGATTGAAAACGGCGCACCGACTGACCTGTTTATTGCTGCAAACAACCAGTGGATGGAGTATCTGAAAGAGAAAAATCTTGTTGACGGCGCCAACGTAAAGATGTTTGCCTGGAACTCACTGGTTTTTGCCGGAACAACGACAAAAAAGGTTGCATCGATGAACGACCTGCTGAAACTCGACAAGATTGCCATTGGCAGCCCCAAGAGTGTCCCCGCAGGTGAGTATGCCATGGCTGCCATGACAAAAGCAGGAATTGCCGAAAAACTTTCAGGCAAGCTGGTCATGGCCAAGGATGTCAGAGAGTGCCTTATGTATGCAGAACTTGGCGAAGTTGATGGTGGATTTGTTTACCGCACCGACGCCATGCTGGCACAAAAAGCAAAATTACTCTTTGTGGTATCGCAAAAACTCTATCCAAGGGTGACCTATCCGATGGCGTTGACCCTGAAAGCGGCACACAACGAAGAGGCAAAAGCCTTCTATCTCTTTTTGCAGGGTGCCGAGGCAAAATCGGTACTTCTCAAGTACGGCTTTGTTTTGAAATAGGAACGATATACAGAACAGAAATGCCCCGAGGAGATTATGATACTGGTACCTGAAGACATTGCGGCCATAGGGCTCTCTCTGAAAGTGGCGCTTGCGGCAACTGCTCTGGCGCTGCCATTCGGCTTTGCTCTGGCCTGGCTGATTGTTTTTAAAAAATTCAGAGGGAAAATGGTGCTCGAAGTGCTTGTTAACCTCCCGCTCACGCTCCCTCCGGTGGTGATCGGTTTTTTCCTTCTGCTGCTGCTTGGCAAAAACGGCTGGATCGGAAAACTGCTTGATGCATCGGGAATACCGATCATTTTTACCTGGAAAGCCGCCGTTATTGCCTCGGCCACGGTCGGCCTTCCCCTGCTGGTACGCTCAATCAGGCTTGGTATGGAGTCCATCGACCAGCAGCTTATTGAGGCATCCCGAAGCCTCGGGGCTGCATGGTACGATACCCTTGCAACCATTATTCTCCCGCTCTCTATGCGGGGTATAATGGCTGGTTCGTCGCTGATGTTTGCCCGAAGCCTCGGTGAATTTGGCGCAACCATCATTGTTGCTGGCAATATTCCAGGTCTGACGCAAACCATTCCGCTGGCTATCTACGATTATGCCAGTTCACCCTCGAGTGTCACCATGGCACTCTCGCTCTGCCTGGTCTCCGTTCTGATTTCGGTCGTTGTGCTTGCCGCTCATGAACTGCTCAGCAAAAAACTTGATCGAAGGAGCGCATTGTGAACCTGCGAATTGATGTTGAAAAAAAACAGGGCAACTTCCTCCTGCAGGTGAATGCGGAGGTTTCGGGTGAGCGGATCGGGATTTTCGGCCAGTCCGGAAGCGGGAAATCAACACTCGTGCATCTCATTTCGGGACTTCTTCAGCCGAAAAAGGGGGAGATTTTTCTCGATGACGAGTGCCTCTTCAGCACCGCAAAAGGGGTGAATCTCTCCCCTGAACGCCGTCGTATTGCCATTGTTTTTCAGCAGGCAATGCTTTTTCCGCATCTCTCCGTCAAAGCCAATCTGCTCTACGGCTACAGGCGGTGCCGGATTGAGAACCGCCGTATCAGGCCTGAAGCGCTCATTGATCTGCTTCAACTGCAACCACTGTTGCTGCGAGGCGTTGAAAATCTTTCAGGGGGTGAAAAACAGCGCGTCGCCCTCGGCAGGGCGGTGCTTGCAAACCCGCGTCTCCTGCTTATGGATGAGCCACTCTCCGCTCTTGATGATACCCTGCGGTTCCAGATTATTCCCTACCTGAGAAGTGTGAGTGAAGAATTCGGAATACCCTACCTGTTTATTTCACACTCAATTCTTGAGATGCAACTGATGGTTGACCGAATTGTTGTGCTTAGGGAGGGGCGCACGGCTGAAACAACAACTCCTGACCAACTGGCACGAAACAGTATGGCACACAGTCCGAAAGGCTATCTCAACCTTCTCCATCTTGCCAATCCGCTTCAGGATAACGGTTTATATGCTTACCCCTGGGGTCACAATACCCTTTTGATTTCAGATGGAGAGCCAACGAAACAATCGCTGTTTGAACTCTCGTCACGCGAGATCATCCTTTTCAAAAAGCATCCTGAAGCCATCAGTGCACGAAACTTGCTGGAATGCAGGGTTTCTGAGATGTTTGATTCTGACGCCAGAGTTGGCGTAGTACTTTTGGTCGATGGTGAAAAACTTGTTGCTGAAATTGTCCATTCAGCCGCAGAGGAGTTGAAAATCAGTGTGGGCTCTACCCTTTTTGCTGCCATCAAGGCCTCCTCATTCAGAAAACTTGGTTGATCTGATCAGGAGTTCAATGGCTCCAATCAACTTTTTAGCATCTCTTCATGTTTTACGTAACTGTCAGGAAAACATTAAACCGGGTAAAATGATGACCGCAACAGGTAAAAAAGTATGCTTCATGACTGGCGCGTCAGGTGTGCTTGGCAGTGAAATTGCGCTTGCGGTGGCCGGACGGGGGTATACCATTTTTTTTACCTGGCACTCTTCGGAAGAGAGGGCTGTCGCTACGCTTGAAAAAATCCGCTGGATAAGCCCTGAATCGCAGATGGTTCGATGTGATGTATCGAAAACCGGCGATATTGCGGGCGCGTTTGCGGCGTTCCGACAACAGTTTGAGCGGCTTGACCTTGTTATCACCAGCGCTTCGAATTTTTTCAGCACTCCCCTTCCTGACGTGACTGAAAGGGAGTGGGACAGCCTGGTTGATACCAATTTGAAGGGAACTTTTTTTACCATGCAGGAGGCGGCTAAAATTATGCAGCAACAGCCATTCGTATCGCGCATCATTACGATGAGCGATATTTCTGCCGATCTGGTCTGGCGAAATTTTGCGCCCTACAGCATCTCGAAAGCGGGTATTCAGCACCTGACAAGAATTTTTGCCAAAGAGTTTGCGCCGACGATTCTTGTGAACTCTGTCGCTCCTGGCACGGTCACACTGAATGCCGACAACAAGAGGGAGCCACAGGAGGAGATGATGAAAAAAATAGCGCTTCAGCGCTTGGGTGACCCGCTTGATATCATCAAAACCATCCTCTTTCTTCTTGAGAGTGATTATATCACTGGCCAGGTGATCAATGTGGAGGGAGGACGACTTCTGCGGTAAGAGTGCCATGCAAAGACCATATTGTTTTTATATATTGCATTCTTACTTTTTCAGATCGGGGATCGCGAAGGAAAAACGCATAACGAGGTTTTTACTTTTATGGAACAGGAAGTCAAGGTTACCATTCATGGCGCTGAGCCAGCAGAGAAGGTCGAGGAAGCGCTGCAACAGGCTGGCATCCCGGAACAACTCAAAGAGGTTGGCGAAATCGTCTCAGAGGCTCTTTCCTCTTTCAGGGAGAGTGATTCCTATGAGTGGATTCTGGAAAGCACCGAAAAAACAAGGCAGTATATCAAAAAAAATCCGGCACGTTCGATGCTCGTTTCACTCGGTGCAGGCCTTTTGTTCGGACTGTTCATAAAAAGAGGGCGATAACAGGTCTTGACCATCTGGAAAAACATAATGAACCGTCAGGCAAAAAAGGAGCAGGGTACGACCTCTTCCAAACGCAAACGTAGCGGCATCGCGGATCTCCTTGATGAGACGGCCACCTCTCTTTACGACGATGTGGTTGCTATTGTTGAGGCAAGAGTTGAACTGCTCAAAATTGAGGTGGCGGAAAAAATTTCTGTTGTTGTCACCGTTGCCATTCTTGGCATTCTGCTCATTGGCGGAGTGGCCTATTTTTTCACAACCTTTGCATTGATGACGGGAGAATTGCTGGGCCATCCATTTCTTGGCTACCTCCTTGTCAGCATGCTTTTTCTTTCATCCTTTCTGTTTTTTATAAAATTCAAGCCATTACTTTTAAAAAACCTGATTCAGAACATTCTTTTATCGCTCTATGACTCCATCAAATGAGCCTTTGGCTGGTACTCAGGCACGCATCGAAGAGCTGCGAAACACTATTGCAGAAAAAGAGGCGCAGATCAAAACAAGAGGCCGAAAACTGAAAGAGGAGATTGAGGCTGAGCTTTCGCCAATGGAACTGGTCAGAAAACACCCTTTTCCGGCGACGGCTATTGTGTTTGCTGCCGGGTTGCTGCTTGGAAAAGGAGTGAGTGGCAAAAAAAGCACCTCACTGCCGAGCAGCCAAAAAGCTTGCGCTCCAGCGAAACGATCACCTTCGCGCACTGAAAGTGCACTCTCGGCTATCGGGCTTGAAGTGCTTCGCACCGTAAAGGAGCTTGGATTTGCCTCTCTTCAGCGCTATATCGACAAAAAAATCACATAGCAGTGCCCGTCACCTCCCTGCCCGGGCAAACGTGCCCGACAAGACTATCGGGCTGCTCCAAAATCTCAACCCGTGTAATGCCTCGATATTACCTCCCTACTTATGATCATTAAGCAAAAACATCCTGCAGTGCAGAACAAAGAGCACTTTTATGTCAACCGAAATGCCAGAGAGCTCTTCGGGTTGACTGATCCTGACTTTCTCTCGTTACCATCTTCCAGCCAGAAAAGTGTCGAAGCCTCGGAACGGCAGAGTGCCGTCATCAACGATTTTCTGAAAAAGCAGAAGGGTGCCGAGGCAAAACCGATACTGCCAGCCCAGTTCCACGGCATGAAACTGCTGCACGCCCTCTTTCACTCTCTCATGGCAAAAGCAATCGCGTTACGGCAACCAGACTTTCTTGACCGAGTCTACGGAACGCTGACCGAAGAGCTCTCCCCGGAGCAGTCGGAAGAGTACCTTGCCCGGTTTATCACCACCTTTCCTACGCAAAAGATCTTTGCCGGAGCAGAAACCACTGCCAACTGGCTGAAGCAGAGGAAGAACAAAAGGGAGCTCCTTGAGGAGGCTTTCCTTGTCTGGGTCAATAACCAGAACCCTGCTCTTGAGCAGTTTTCCGATCTTTTGACCGATGAGAACCTGCTCCGTGAGGCGGCCTACCAGAAGCTGATTATGACCATGCGAAGCTCAATGCAGGCGATGGGGCCGGTGGGGTTGGGCGACATTGACCTTGCCGAACTGCTTATCAAGCCAATACGACATGCACCAGCCTCAATCCTTGAGCAGCTTCGCTATATCCGCTTGAACTGGGGAGGGTTGCTTGAAGAGTCGCCCTTATGGGCATTGATGGCCGATGCCATTGATTTTATTGAGGATGAAGACAAGTACCTCTTTTTTGAGCGCATGACACAGGATCGGGCTCTCCGCAAAGATGGTCACGAATTTGAAAAAGAGGCCCATGTGCCCGAGTACAGCACTCCGGACGACGCCAATGCTCCGGCGAACTACTCTCTGGATTCATCGTGGATGCCAGAGGTGGTGATGCTTGCCAAAAGTACGTATGTCTGGCTCGACCAGCTCAGTAAACACTACCGGCGCCCGGTTAAACTGCTGCAGGATATTCCTGATGCTGAGCTTGACCTTATTGCTGAGCGGGGTTTTACGGCATTATGGCTGATAGGGCTTTGGCAGCGAAGCTATGCCTCACAAAAAATCAAGCAGCTCCATGGCAATCCCGAAGCAAAGGCCTCCGCTTATGCTCTTGAAAAATATGAGATTTCCAGCGATATCGGTGGACATGATGGGTATGAGAACCTCCGGCAGAGGGCGGGGCAGCGCGGCATCCGTCTTGCCAGCGACATGGTGCCCAACCACACCGCAATGGATTCTGAGTTGGTACGGAACAATCCTGACTGGTTTCTCTCTTCCGAAAACGCCCCCTACTACAACTACTCCTATAACGGGCCAAACCTCAGCAATGACTCCCGCTACGGAATCTACCTTGAAGATGGTTACTGGAACCGTTCCGATGCAGCGGTCAGTTTCAAGCGGGTTGATTACCTGACTGGCGATACGCGCTACATCTATCATGGCAATGACGGTACCATCATGCCATGGAACGATACTGCGCAGTTGAACTTTCTCAGTCGGGAGGTACGCGAGGGGGTGATTCAGCAGATTCTGCATGTTGCTCGAATGTTCCCCATCATCCGTTTCGATGCGGCAATGGTGTTGGCAAAACGACACATTCAGCGCCTCTGGTTTCCGCTTCATGGCCACAGCGCCGCAATCCCTTCGCGCTCATCCTGTGCCATGAGCATGACAGAATTTGATGCGGCTATACCGGAAGAGTTTTGGCGCGAGGTGGTTGACCGAATTCAGCTTGAAGTGCCCGATACCCTGCTGCTGGCTGAAGCGTTCTGGATGCTCGAAGGCTATTTTGTCCGTACGCTTGGTATGCACCGGGTCTATAACAGCGCCTTCATGCACATGCTCAAAAAGGAGGATAATGCCAATTATCGCCACCTGATCAAGAACACGCTCGAATTTGACCCGGAAATTCTCAAGCGCTATGTCAACTTCATGAACAATCCTGATGAAGATACGGCCATTGCGCAGTTTGGACGGGGTGATAAATATTTTGGCGTCTGTATGATGATGCTGACTACGCCCGGTCTTCCAATGTTTGGCCATGGGCAGGTAGAGGGCTTTACCGAAAAGTACGGCATGGAGTATGCCAAAGCCTATTATGATGAGCAGCCGGACGAACACCTCGTCTGGCGCCACTACCATGAGATCTTTCCCATCATGAAAAAGCGTCCGCTCTTTGCGGAGGTCTGCAACTTTTTTCTCTATGATTTCTATTCGCCGGAAGGGGCGGTTAACGAAAATGTTTTTGCCTATTCGAACCGGCTTGGAGAGGAGAGGGCCCTTGTCATTTTTAACAACTGCTTTGAGCAGACTACCGGCTGGATTAAAACATCGGTCGGCTACCGCCAGAACGGCGAAATCCGGCAGAGCTCCCTTTCTGATGGGCTCAACTTCAGCCATCAGCAGAACTCCTTTGTTGTTTTCCGCGATCATGCAAGTGGACTTGAATTTATCCGCTCGGTCCGCGAAATTGCCGACAAGGGGCTCCTCGTTGCGCTCGATGGCTACAAGTACAATGTCTTCCTTGACTTCAGGGAGGTCGTGCCCTCAAAACTCAGGCCCTACGACCGGCTTTCGGAAGAGCTCAACGGGCGAGGAACCCCGTCAATAGAGCGAGCAGCCCTCACCATGAGCCTCTCTCCGCTGCACCGGACAGTGAGCACAGCTCTTACCTCCCTCTTGCTCTCTACGAAAGAACAAAAGAGTGAGGAGGAGGAGAATATTCCGTCGTTTGAAACAACCCTTACGGCACTGCTCGACACCGTTGCCCTGCAGTTCAGTGAACTTATGGACGTGCCGCTTGTTGCAACAAAAGATTTTGCCGCACAGGCGACTGAGCTTTATTGTCGGGCACTCCTCGTTCCAGCTCTTCTGAAAAAAGAGCCAACTTCCCGAAAACTTCAGGCAGCTCTTGGCCTCAGCAGCAACGATGAGGCGGAGTACAGTGCCATTGTACGGCAGTGGATTGTGCTTGATGCACTGCAGCAGATAACGGCATCAACTGGAGAACTCCACTCAAACCTTATTGATGACTGGTTGATGGATGATGCGCTCAAAACAGTCTATCAGGCATCACCAATGCTCGGCATTCCGGGCGAGCACCTACCCGATCTGCTGGTCTGCATGATCACTCCAAAGCCTGCACCCGCACCGGATGAAACGCTGGATGTACGCCTGCTCACTCTGGTACAAACGCTCTCGACACTCAATCAACGGCATCTGGGCCGCATGTTACAGTTTGATGACCGGCATCAGAAAAGCTGGTTCCGTGAACATCGCTTCAGCATCCTTGTGGCCTGGTTCGCCTTGCAGGAGTTGTTGCAGGAGCAAAAAAACCTTGCTGAGCTGGAAGCATCTGTCGCAGAATGGGAAGAGGCATCTGAAAAGCTCGACATGCAGGCGTTCCTTTCTGGCTATGAAATGGGTGAATTGTTGCGGGGATGTTTGCAGGGATAGAACAACAAAAGCCCGGCTGAACCGGGCTTTTGTTGTGGGAAAGAGCGAGTGCTCATTTACCAGCCATACTCTGCAAAAACACGATAGGTGTTGATGACCAGACCTGCAAGATAGAGAAGACCTATGATGGTGAATATCGGACTTTTCTGCTCTTGTGAGGCACGACGGTCAAGAAATGGAACCAGAAACCAGAAACCAGCACCCAGAGTAATAACGAAGATCGCTATAAGTTCGCCGTTTGGGAAGCTGAAATCTTTAAGCATGAGGAACTGTGCCCAGAAATACCATTCCGGCTTGATGCCCATCGGCGCAGGTGCAAGAGGATTGGCCTCATTCCCTATTGGCCCCGGGAAAAACACTGACAGGTAGAGAATCAGGGCAAAACCAATCAGCCAACCGATAGCATCCTTTGCGAGGAAGGTGGGGAAAAATTTCTCATACCCTTTGATGCGTCCAGTCTCTTTATAGCCGATTGGCGTTGAAGTACCAAGAATCTGCACAAGCAGAAGATGGGCTGAAAGAAGCAGCAGGAGAAGACCGGGCAGCAGTACAACGTGCACGGAGAACATACGGGTAAGCGTTTCACCGGTAACCTCTTCACCACCACGAAGAATGTTGACGATAAAAGCACCGCCTGGCGCAACTTTGGGCACTTCGGTACCAACCTGGGTTGCAAAGAATGCAATCTCGTTCCAGGGAAGAAGATAGCCAGTAAATCCAAAACCGAGAGTGAGTACAAAAAGCACAGAACCCGTCAACCACATCAACTCACGTGGTTTACGGTAGGACTTCATGAAAAAGGAGCTGAACATGTGCACAAAAACCATCAGAACCATGAGGTTCGCTGACCATGCATGGATCTGGCGAACAAGCCAGCCGAAAGAGACCTCTCGCTGAAGAAAGACAAATGAGGCAAAGGCATCAGCAGTCGTTGGTTTGTAGTACTGCATCAGCAGCAGCCCTGTAACGATCTGTACCATGAAAAAGAAGAGACCAAGGCCGCCAAAATAGTACCAGAATGAGAGGCGGTGTTTTGGAACTTCCTTTTTCTTCAGGTAATCGATTACCGGTATGACGACAGCAAAGCGCTCCTGAAACCATAAGCCAACCTGAGTGACACGGGAATCCTTGTATGGATTCGCGTCGGCACGCTCTACCGGGGGTTTATAGACACCGCCTTTGGTCACGACGGGGTTCTGCTTGGCCGGAGCACTTCCTGCCATAGCGTTCTGATTGTTTTCAGCCATCTTTCCTGACTCCCTTGGTTTTCAAGAATTAAAGGTTAAGCTTTCGCAATAATGAGATTTTCCCCTTCAACCCTTGCTTTAAACGCTGGCAGGGGTAAAGGCTGAGGGCCGGAGATGATCTCTCCCGTCTGTTTGTATTTTGCTCCATGACAGGGGCAGGATAGTAAATTCTGGGCATTGTCCCAATGCACAAGGCAGCCGAGGTGGGTACAGACAGCACTGCACGCCGTGAGCTGACCGTTATCGTTGACGACGATCACCTTGTCTTTGTTAAACTGGAAAATTTTTCCGCTGTTTTCAGGGACTTCAGAAGCTTTTCCGACAACCAGTTCATTGAGGTTTGAAAAACTTTTGACGGGAGGAACAATGTAGCGGATCACGGGATAGATAGTCGATATTGCGACGGCTGCACCGATTCCACCCACAATTTTTCCAAGAAAACTGCGACGCTCAAAATCAACCTCTTTCAACCCCTGATCACGAGGCTTGCCAGCCAAACATGCTCCGGCTGAAGAGGGTGACGCACCATCTCCAAGTCCACCCAATCTTGACGGGCTCTTGAAATTACCTTGTTGTGCCATTACAACCTGTCTCCTTTTTAAATCTATTGTTATAAAATCAAAAAGCATCTACCACCCATGGGTTAAACAGTAACCACTGTCACAGATTTTTTCTGTGATGCAGTTCTGTGCCACGGCAACTTTTTACGCATAAAATCTATTCTAACCCAAAGAGAATGGAATTTATAATTTTTTCACCGATTATTCCAATCCAAAGAGCGCTTAAAACTATTATAGCTCTTGTACATGATCGACGACTCGCCATCCCGCCAGATCCGGCAACGAGTAAAAAAGCGCATAAACCTTGATTGCAGGCGGGCAGGATTAAGAAATTCCGAGATACCCCCGATTCCCTCAACGTTGCGGCCCTCTTTCTGCAATGAGATTGTGGATGCAAACCTGAGATAAAACGGACCTGTGTCCAGCACTCGTTCATGATGAATCCTCAGCATGGTATCGTCATAGTGCAAATCAAGATCACGGCTATGGAGAGGAGAAAAAAGCCCTTTTTTAAAATTGCTTTCATGAAATCGCAGGGTATCATGAATGGTGACGGTTTCACTCATGTTATCGTGCAGAACCAGCAGCGCAAGGGGTTGATAGTCGTTGTTTTTAAAAAAAACCACATAATAAACCAGATCGAACTCCCTTGAAAAAGCCCTGCCCCAGTACCAGCGGGAGATGTACTCCTGAATGGGTACAGCGCCAAGGTTATGGTCATGATAGCCGTTTGCCTTGAGAGGAATCGTGCGAATCGCGCCACTTTTTTGCTCAGTAATGGTAATCGTTCCGTCAACGTCAGCCTTGGGGACACTCAAAAGCCACTGGTGCAGAGGAACCTTGCCGTTATTGTTGGTATCTTTTTTTTCAAAGAGAATCCTCCGCTGCACCTTGAACAACAGGGTTGCTTTCACCGCTTTGTGTCGGGAAGGGAAGGCAAAATCGATCTCAAGAGCGTATTCGTCCCTCAATGCGTCATGGGTAAAGAGATTCTTTTCGAACCGGACGCCGAGCTCAGAGTGACTGCTTTCAAAAAGCTCACGACGCCCCTCCTTGATGAAGTTTACAATCTCCCTACCGTTTTCATATAACTGGAAACTGAAGCCGGAGTAACTGGAAGGATGAGGGGGTGGGGAACACTTTTGTTGTTTCCACTTGTCATAATGGCTGGTGTAAGAAGGGGAGAAGGGAAAGCCGGAAAACCAGATAAGCACCAACGAAAAACCACTCTTTGTATCTTCTGCATCGAAATACCACCATTCATAAGCTCCCGGCTCCTGCATCTTGTGCCAGAGTTCCTGATCAAGCTTTGTGGTAATATTCATGCGAGCGGTTGGTGATGTTCAAACTCGGAACCATTACAGGAGAACCTTGCTTGACAGAGGCTAAGCCAGGTAACGGTTGAGCGAAAGGGAAAAAAAGAGGGAGAATGCTTCCTGCAATTGAGACACCATAAAAAGTAGTACCCCGGAGTGGACAGAGAGGGAATCGAACCCACGACACAAGGATTTTCAGTCCTTTGCTCTACCAACTGAGCTATCTGTCCATCAAGAGGCAGAATATAGGAATAATTTTTTCAGAACAAAAGAAAAAAAAACATAAGGGGTGCGCAAGTGCGCATTCCCTGCTTCTGCCTGCCCTGCTAAGCCGAAACGTCAATACTATCAGTCCCCTTCAGAATACGACGCAGTACCGTCTCCTTGCCAAGAACCTCAAGCAGATGATAGAGGCTCGGCCCAAAACTCACGCCGGAAACCACGAGCCTCAACGGGTGAATGAGAACTGCCGCTTTGAGACCCTTTGGAGCAACAAACTCCTTAAGGCTCGCCTCAATATTCTCGGCACTGAACTCTTCAAGTGTGTAAAGAATATCCGTAAACTCACGAAGAAGGAGGTTGGTGTCAGCCATCCAGCGCTTTTGGACAGCCTCCTCATCGTAAGAGTCGGGCTCAAAAAAGAAGTAAGAAGAGAATGTCACAAATTCATGCTCAAATCCGACGCGCTCGCGCATCAGCTCAATAACTTTTTCAAGATAATCGTCACCGGTGATGACCTCCAGAGGCATCAGCGACTCTTTAAGCTCAAGTTCAGCCAGAAGAATCGGCTTTATGACCGCAACAAGACTCTCTTTTGGGCGGCTTTTGATGTACTGTTTTTCGAGCCAGTTGAGT
The DNA here is from genome assembly GCA_903917955.1 of uncultured Chlorobiaceae bacterium. Classification (GTDB taxonomy): domain Bacteria; phylum Bacteroidota; class Chlorobiia; order Chlorobiales; family Chlorobiaceae; genus Chlorobium. The sequence continues at coordinate 15,036 of CAIXCO010000037.1, forward strand.
TTATCGATATTGAAGACGGCACCGGCTTTGCCAACCCGCTCAAGTGAAAACTTCTCAATCAGTTGATCCATGCTGTAGACCTCCTGCTGGCTTCCCTCTCCTTCATTCCAGCCAAGCATGGCGACAAAATTGATGATTGCATCACTGCTGTACCCCTTGCGGATGTAATCTTCGACGGCAACGTCACCCTGGCGTTTGCTGAGTTTTGAACGATCAGCGTTCAGCAAAAGCGGCAAATGCGCAACCTTTGGAGGCTCCCAGCCAAAAAACTCGTAGAGCAAAAGATGCTTTGGCATGGAAGAGAGCCACTCCTCTCCGCGAATGATATGGGTAAACTCCATCAAGTGGTCATCAATGACACTTGCAAAGTGATAGGTAGGGAATCCGTCGGATTTCATCAACACCTGATCGTCGATGGTCGCAGAATCAAATTCAACGGGACCCCGGATAATATCTTCAAACCAGACTGAAACGTAATCGGGCACCTTCATGCGAATGACATAGGGGCTACCCTCATCAAGCTTTTTTCTTATAAGACTCGGCGGCATGGAACCACCCATCTCTTCAGGCAACCATTTTCTGTTGTATTTCGGCTGAAGCCCCTGTTTAATCTGAAGCTGACGGTTTTCTTCAAGCTCCTCATGCGAGGCAAAACAGTAGTAGGCATGCTGGTCGTCAAGCAGTTGCTGACAATAGCCAGCGTAGATATCAAGCCTCTCGGACTGAACATAGGGGCCAAAATTCCCTCCTTTTTCAGGACTTTCATCAGCCACAATTCCTGCCCATTCAAGGGCCTTGACAAGATTGTGCTGCGCACCCTCAACCATCCGGGTTTGATCGGTATCTTCAATTCTGATAATGAACTCTCCGTGCATTTTTTTTGCAAACAGGTAGTTATACAGGGCAGTTCTCAGACCGCCGACATGTAAATATCCTGTTGGAGAAGGTGCAAACCTGGTTCTAACCCTTTGACCAACCATAATAAGCGTCGTACTGTTAATTGATTTTTTTTGACAGGCAACTCTCGCAAGAACAGTGAATTTAAAAAAAACTCACCGCTTTCAACCACAAGATAAAAGATTAACCTGAAAGTCTTGAATTCCGGAGACTAAAGGGTGCAACTTTTCGGTCGATAAAAATATTGTAAAAACACTTTTTGTTTTCGATTGTCGTTTTAATTTTAATTACTTTCAAGATAGCAAGTTACATTTTATATCATCACTCCGCCTGTTTTATGCCTGAAAATTTCGAAAAGAGGTCAAAAAAAGATGCTTCCCGAAATAAATTTAAACCAGTGAATGAGGAGGATCGTAACCCGGGATGGCTCCAGGGAAGGGGCGAAAGTCCCAAGGGAAATTTTCCGCGTCTCCTTCTTTTTCTGATGGGTGGGCTTTTGCTGCTCTTTATGTTTCAACGTTTTTTTGCCGGTACCGACAACCCTGAAATCACCTATAATGAGTATAAATCTATTTTGGCGAAAGCTCTCATTACCGAGGTGACCGTCAAAACTTTTGAGGATAAGTCAGCAATCCTGAACGGAAAACTTGGCGCATCGACACAACTTCAGTTGATCAACAAAACAAGCCTGCAGAGCGATCGCTTTGCAGTGCGAATTCCCTCGTTCAGCCTTGAGCAGGCCGACATGTTGGCAGAGAAAGGCATCCTGCTCAAAATTGAGGAGGGCTCGAGTGCTCTGAACACCTTCTTTGTGCTCTTCGCTCCATGGATTATCTTCGGCGCTCTCTATTTTTTTGTTATCAGACGAATGGGTGGGCAAAATGGTGCCCAGCAAAAAAATATTTTCAGCTTCGGCAAAAGCCGGGCAAAGATGGTGAGCGAATTTGAGGTTAAAACCACCTTCAAGGATGTTGCTGGCGTTGATGAGGCTGTCGAAGAACTGCAGGAGACGGTAGAGTTTCTCACAAACCCCGGGAAATTCCAGAAAGTTGGCGGAAAAATTCCGAAAGGCGTCTTGCTTCTCGGCCCCCCCGGCACCGGTAAAACCCTGCTTGCCAAAGCCATTGCAGGAGAGGCCAAGGTTCCCTTTTTCTCCCTTTCAGGGGCCGATTTTGTTGAAATGTTTGTCGGTGTCGGTGCCGCAAGGGTGCGCGATCTGTTTGAACAGGCAAAGAAGAATTCGCCCTGTATCGTTTTTATTGATGAAATTGATGCGGTCGGACGAAGCCGGGGTGCAGGACTTGGTGGCGGTCATGATGAGAGGGAGCAGACCCTGAACCAACTGCTTGTTGAAATGGATGGTTTTACGACCAACGAAAATGTGATTCTGATTGCTGCAACAAACCGTCCAGATGTGCTTGATACTGCGCTGCTGCGTCCGGGACGCTTTGACCGCCAGATCACCATCGATAAACCCGATATCCGTGGACGTGAGGCTATTCTGAAAATCCATACACGAAATACACCCCTTGACGAAAGTGTCGATATCAACGTTCTCGCAAAAAGCTCCCCGGGATTTTCCGGCGCCGACCTGGCAAATCTTGTCAATGAGGCGGCACTGCTCGCTGCACGCACGGATCAAGTGCTTATTACGGCCAACAATTTCGAGCAGGCACGCGACAAAATATTGATGGGCCCGGAAAGAAGGAGCATGTTTATTTCCGATGAACAAAAAAAGCTGACAGCCTATCACGAAGCGGGTCATGTGCTGGTTTCAATCTATACAAAAGGATCAGATCCGATCCACAAGGTGACCATCATTCCAAGGGGACGAAGTCTTGGTCTTACCGCCTACCTGCCACTTGAGGATCGCTATACCCATAACAAAGAATATCTGCTCGCCATGATTACCTACGCGTTGGGAGGCAGGGTTGCTGAAGAACTTGTTTTTAATGAATGCAGTACAGGCGCGGCCAACGATATTGAAAAGGCCACCGATCTGGCCCGCCGGATGGTACG
>CAIXCO010000038.1 GCA_903917955.1 uncultured Chlorobiaceae bacterium
AGAAATCCGTACCGGGCAACAACCTTAAAAAAGCCATCACCGAGTTTGGTCACCTCCACCTTCTGACTGTTAGGAACCCTTGGCACCCGCTCCGTGCTGAAATGAAAGAGAGCCACCTCCGAATGCATGACTTTGTTATGGCGCAGATTATGGAGCATTGCGACAGGTACAACATCAGGGTTCGCCGTCAAATAGACCGCCTGGCCATTCACCCTGTAGGGCTGCTGCAATGAAAGGCTCTGCAGAAACTCTTCAACCGTCAAGGTACGATCCTTCAACTGCTGCAACAGAAGGCTGCGTCCCTGCTTCCAGGTAAGCATAAGCATAAATACCACCAGACCGATTGCCAGCGGAAACCATGCACCCTGAAAGAGCTTGGTTATACTTGCTCCGAAAAAGGAGAGATCAATAATGGCAAAAAAGCTGATCAGCACATTGAGGCCAATCTTGTTCCACTGCCAGAGATCGCGTGCAACATAATAAAACAGGATGGTCGAAATCAGCATGGTTGCCGTTACCGCAACGCCATAAGCCGCAGCGAGCTTGCTTGACGAACCAAAACCGGCAACCAACGTGATGGTTGCTATCATCAATGCCCAGTTTGCCGCAGGCACATAAATTTGCCCGATATGCTTGGCTGAGGTATGCGTCACGGTTAAACGGGGCAGGTAGCCGAGCTGAATTGCCTGCTGAGTCAGTGAATACACGCCGGTAATCAGCGCCTGCGATGCAATAATGGTTGCCAAAGTCGAAAGCAGCACCATGGGAATCATTGCCCAGGAAGGCACAAGAGCATAAAACGGATGATGAGACTGCTCGGGAAAAGCAAGCAGCAGCGCACCCTGTCCAAAATAGTTCAGAAGCAATGCGGGCAGCACCAACAAAACCCATGTAAGGCGGATAGGCTTTTTTCCAAAATGGCCCATATCAGCGTAGAGCGCTTCAGCACCCGTAACCGAAAGAAAAACCGCCCCAAGAACCATAAACCCCTGAAGGTGATTGCTTAAAAGAAAGGAGATCCCATACCAGGGCAGAATCGCCTGCAGGATCTGCGGGAAGCGAATAATTTCAGCAAGACCCAGTAACCCTATCACCACAAACCAGACAAAAATAATCGGACCGAACAGTGCCCCGACTCTTGCAGTTCCATGATGCTGAAAGAAAAAAAGTCCGAAAAGAACCATAATGGTAACCGGTATGACAAGATCCTTGAATGCTGGAGCGATGATCTGCACTCCCTCGACCGCACTGAGAACCGAAATGGCCGGTGTAATCATGCCATCGCCATAGAGCAGTGCGGCTCCGAACAAGCCGATAACCACGAGAAACCAACGCTCATAACCCTTTTTCTTGCTTTGCGTAATAATTAGGGCTGTAAGGGCAAGAATACCACCCTCCCCATCGTTATCGGCTTTCATGATAAAGGTCAGATATTTCAGACTGACAATCAAGAGAAGGGACCAGACAAGCAGGGAGAGAACACCAAGAACATTGCCCTGTGTGATGGGAATGCCATACTCACCATGAAAACACTCCCGAACTGCATAAAGAGGGCTTGTACCGATATCACCAAACACCACCCCGAGAGCAGCAAGAGAGAGTCCGGCAAGCCGTTTCATGCCTGCTTGTCCCGATTGGTGCCCTGAATCAGGCTCTTCCGATATTTTTGACATAATCAACGAAGGAAAATGAAAACGGTATTGAACAAAAAGATTGTCATTCTCTGACCAGAAAATTTCACCCGTTAATATAGACAATAAGTTCTAAATCGAAGAAACCAGCGACACCGGCGACTTAGGAGGCCATTTCTGGACAAGAGAATCGTACACAGACAAAAATGAGGAGCGGCAACATCTCCGAGCATGCATAATGAATATTTATTCACAAAAAAGAATCAAAAAGGGCTACACAGCGCTGAAGATATCAAAAAAAGAAAAGAGCGGATTGAACGATAAAAAAAAGTTCTATTTCCAAAAAAACACATCAGAAAAAGGTTCTAACCCCTTTTCCAGCAAGCACTCCGACAGATATTTCTTGCTTTGGGATATTTTCTTTATATTGAGGGATGCAGCATCACTGAATAGTATAATGATTTTAATTCATTTTTACCTGTTTCCTGCATGAGTGCCCTTCAGGGAACAGCGGATTTAAACCATGAACGCATGAAGCATGAAAAACAATTTTTTTCCTTGTCATTTGTTGCAATCCTGATCACCATCGCCCTCGGAGCAAGCCATCCCGGCTCGCATTTTTCAGGATCCATTGCACATTATAACCCTCTGTACAGTTCTGCCGAGGCCGCCCTCCGCCCCGCTCCTCTTTCGAGCAAGGGCCCTCGCGCACATAAAAAAGCTCGCTTTCCTGTTACCGAAGGACGAGCCTCCTTTTATTCCGACCAGCTTCACGGTCACAAAACAGCAAACGGCGAAACGTTCAACAGAACGAAGCTGACAGCCGCCCACCCATACCTGCCTTTCGGGACATGGGTAAGAGTGACCAATCTGCGAAACGGAAAAGATGTCATTGTGCGCATCAACGACCGGGGCCCGTTTGTGAAAGGAAGAATCATCGACTTGTCGAGAGGTGCAGCAAAAGAGATCGGACTTATACAAGCCGGTACCGCACGAGTAAAACTCGAAGCTCTCAGTTCAGGCAAATCAGCTTTTATAGCTGGCTGATCATCAAAAATACAAGATCAACGACCTTTCCAGAGAGGGTCGAGATGACAACGTTTCACAAAACGCTCGTAACTTTTTTTGTATGCTGACGAAAACAAAACGATTCCAAAACGGAACGCTGCTACGGGTGCTCTTTGCGATGACACTTTGTGCTGCACTCAATCAGGGAGTTCTTCATGCGGAACAACGGGAGGAACTCAGCAATCCCGCCACTTCAGGTATGGAGTGGTTTCCTGAAAATAACGGAGCAAATCCTGCTTCGTCAACAGGCGCACAAGCAATGCTCCCGCAAAGCAGCGCTCTTGTTGCCGAAGGCAAAGCCTCATACTACGCCAGCAAATTCCAGGGAAGAAAAACAGCCAACGGCGAATATTTCAGCCTCAGCCACTTTACTGCCGCACATCGCACCCTTCCTTTCGGGACCACGGTCAAGGTTATCAATCTTGAAAACGGAAAAACTGTTGTGGTACGCATCAACGATCGGGGCCCTTATCTGCATGGACGAATCATCGATGTTTCACCAGCGGCAGCCAGAGAGATCGGGCTTGTCAGGAGCGGAGTGGCGAATGTCCGTATTGAGGCATACAATGAAAATACTTCCATCTTGTAAAAGAGAGGGGTAAACATTCCATTCCATTCTAAAACCTTAAAAGCGAAATATCCCACTATCCCCTTCTGGAAGGAAGAGGGTTCCTCCCGGAAGGGGACAATTAGCAAAACAGTACCTGCTTAGAAAAGAAGAGGATAGAGGCATTATTGTCAGGAAACAGCTCCTGCAAATTTACCCTTGGGCTGCATGGCTTCCATCCAATTGTGTAGAGATGCCTGTTAAAACAATTCCATGGCTGTCATGGCTGTCATGATCATCATGATTGTTTGTACCCGCCGCCTCCGTCGTAAAATCGTAGGTGGTCGTTCCGGTATAACCGTTACCGGCAATATCCTTTATTGAACCTGCATCCAGCGTAACGAAATAGTGCGTGCTATTTGCAAGATCAGCCGTCGGGTTGATCGTAAGGGTATTGCCCGAGACCGCAAGATTTCCGCTCGTTGCCACATCGTAACTTGCT
>CAIXCO010000039.1 GCA_903917955.1 uncultured Chlorobiaceae bacterium
CTTCCGGGGCAAGCCATTCAAACTTCCTGAAGGAGGCGTCAAGCTCCGAGCGGTCACGTACGGCGGGCTCACTCATCTCAGGGTGCCAGCAGAACTCCCCTTTTTTGACAATCAGCTTCTTTTGCACGCCATAAGAAATTGAGGTGAGAACCGCCCCCTGGATTCTGACACCGGCACGTTTGAGGCCAGCGCCCTCTGTAATGGAGCGTGTTAACTCTGTGGTATGGATGGGCGACTCCATCTTGATGATTTCACAGAGATAGGGGAGCAACTCCTCTGGCGAAAATTCGTGCAGCTCTTTTTGGTGTAACGATATTTGCAGTTGCGCCCGCCTGTAGAGGAGAGATACTGACTGAGAGAGTGTATCCTGCGGAACGACCTCTTCACGATCAATCTGGAGACTCTTTTCTACCGGTGTTCTTTGCGGAGCGATACATTCCTGCCCGTTTTTATCGTTGTACTCTGCCTTTTCAATAGCCATCAACGCACGTTCCAGCTCCTGTACGGGGTTGCGATACCAGTCGGTGCTCCATATCCGGTACAACTGCCAGCCAAGACCCTGCAACACCTCCTGACGCAAGCGGTCACGATCACGCGCTGAACGGGAGCTGTGGTATGTCGCTCCGTCGCACTCTATGCCAAGGATATATTGGCCTGGCCTCTCTTTTGATTTGATACCGATATCAATGAAAAAGCCAGCGGTACCAACCTGTGGTTCAATCTCAATGCCCTTTTGCTGTAATGCCCTGATAACCTCTTCCTCGAAAGGGGAATCGGGCTCTTTGCCCGTACTGTAGGGCTGCGGAAGGATGCCTGATTGAGCGAATGCCAAAAAATTCTTTAATGCGCTGGTGCCTCGGGCACTGGTTTTCGAGAGGTCAATGTCGTGAGAGGTGAAGTTGCAGAAGACATCCATGGCAAGCCGTGCTCTGGAGATGAGGACGTTCAGCCGTCTCTCTCCTCCATCCCGATTCAGTGGGCCAAAACTCATGGCCATATACCCCTCGGCCGTCTTGCCGTAGCCGATACTGATAAAGATAATGTCACGTTCATCACCCTGAACATTTTCAAGGTTCTTGACAAAGAAGGGCTCTCGCTGATGCTCATTGAAGAATGACTCACAACCCGGATCAGCTCTGCGCAGAAGTTCAAGCTGAAGTTCTACGGCATCCCGCTGGGCGGTGCTGAAGGTTACCACGCCAAGCGTCAGATCAGGAAATGATGTTGCATGTTCGAGTATCGCCTTTGCAACCACCTTTGCCTCTTCCGGATTGGAGCGGGTTTTACCCCTGTCATAGGCGGTATTGGGGAGATGGTGAAATTTGAGCCCTCGTGCCTGTGCATTGGCTCCCGGACTCGGAAAAACGACAAGACGATTATCGTAAAATTCATTATTGGAGACGGCGATGAGTGAGTCATGACGGCTCCGGTAGTGCCAGCGCAACATCCGTTCCGGCGCACCCTTCCCAAGAAATAAACTCAGGATGCTCTCCGTATCTCCGATGTTGTCGAACTCCTCATCCTCATCGCTCTCGACCAGAGTGTCAAAGAAGCTGGTGGGAGGAAGTTGCTTGCTGTCACCAACGACGACCGACTGTTTGCCACGCATGATGGCGCCAAAGGCATCCACAGGCTTGACCTGACTGGCTTCATCGAAGATCACAAGATCAAATTGCACCGACCCCGGCGGAACATAGGTAGCAATGGACATCGGGCTCATCATAAAAACCGGCTTGATTGCCTGAATCGCCCGTCCTGCTTTGTTCATCAGGAGGCGAATAGGCATCTGTCGTCGCTTTTTATTGATCTCACTGCTGATGATTTGAAGCTCGCCACCTCCATCCAGTGCTGGAATCGATTTCCAGTGTAGCGTTGCCAATCGTGACTGGTTGTGGCGGAAAAGGAGATGATCGAGGCGGATGAACTCTTCCTGAACATGGGTATGTTGCAGACGATCAAACGACTTGAGGGCTGGAGCATCAACGTAAGCCGTTTCAACCAGGCCATTATACCAACTGTACGAAAACATCCTGATCAGGGTTCCCTCTCCATGCCCCCAACTTCTTGCGGCAGTCACAATAAAACCGAGTCCATTCTTTGTCATTTCAGCCGCAAGCTGATTGAAACGGATGAGTTGAAACAGCCTGTCGAGATTTTTAAACCAGTGGTCGAGAGTACTTGCTTGTTGTTCAAGTGTGAGATCCCAATGAACTTTTGCCGCATCACTCATCTTGAACTTGAGCATCTCTTCAACAACAGCGACACTTTGCTCGTGCTTCTGCATGTTGGATTCAACAGCACCGACCTTCTCTTTGAGTTCATCAACGTTCGGTGAACCCGAAAGAAAATTAACGATACTTTCCGGCATTGCCCCATTGCCCATGTCACGATAGAGAGCAACAACCCACTCGGTGAGTTTTTCCAAAACCTCCCAGTCTGACTCCCCTTTTTTCCACTGGGCGCCAAACAACGTTGCGCCAAGCTCTGAATGTTCAGCAAATATCTTTTGATTTTTCTGGCTGTCAAGAACGGCATCAACCATCTTGAGAGTTTCAGAGGCATCTTTAGGGAGCGGCTTGCGGCAATACCCCTGCAGCATCTGCCTGGCCTTGCGATAGTCGGTTGACAAAAAACGCCACCACTTTTTTCCCTTGGTCACAAAATGCTGCCTTGGCTCTACCAAGTCCTGAGTCCAGGCAGCATCAATCAGCCAGTCATCGTAGCGGGCGTGAGCTATGCTTAAGGCCTTGCCTGCTGAAATCAGGGCTGAAATGTCGTCACGCCTGGCCTGCCATTCAGCGGAGGTAAGTGCCAACCCTTCAATGTGCGGCGCCTCCATTGCGCGACGAGCGGCTCTGCAAATTATGGCTGTTTCTGACCGGTATTCAGGTTGCTGTAACCCTATCGCTTTTGCCAAATCAATGGCTGATAACAAAAGCGCTTGGGTAGCCACCCTGCCATCATTGAGTGCCCGCTCCAATTTTGGACGCTGAGAAGGGAGAATTTCGGTCAAGCCGCTTGATACGAAGGGATTCCTGGCTGGTGGACCCGATTCGCCCAAATGGCGGTCAAGTGTCTCGACCTGCATTCGTGCTGCCTGATAGTCAGATTCACTCCACTCTATCATTGGCTCAAACTCAAAGGGAGGCAGGTCAAGATCACCGGGATGGTTCTTCAGGGCAAAGCCCAAGGCGTTAATGAAGCTGAGTTGCGCACATCCTCTTGGCTTATTGACGGCTTCACAGTAAGCATTGAGTTCATCCCGTAATTTTGTAATGGTTATGATGTCCTGTGCCGGGTTGTCAGCAAAAGGCTTCCCTTGGCGCCGGGTACGGTCAAGTTCGGCCAA
>CAIXCO010000040.1 GCA_903917955.1 uncultured Chlorobiaceae bacterium
GAGAATCAGGATGAGCAGAAAGGCAATGAGAGCGCTCAGCAGAAAAAGGGTAACTCCTTTTTTCTGTGAGATGTTCGGCCCTGCGCCGGGTTGGATGTTCAGCAGGGATGCTGGTGTGCTGCAATCTGTTTTCAAGCTCTTGGTGGCTATCGGTTAATGTTATCTTCTGGAACCAGAAAAAGCTGCTTTTCGAGGGGTGAAAAGCAGCTTTGCATGGTAGTGTACCGGTTTTTTCAACAGAAGTTAGACGGCTCTCAGCTTGCTGTTGTTGCAGCCACTTCGGCAGTGGCATCTGCTGTTTTCGATGGAAGAACAGTAATGACCGGAGCGTCGGGATTATCCATGATCTGCAGGCCTGCGTAGGCTACCATCGGGATCTCCTTGACGTGGATTGAATGGCCGATTTCAAGTGTTGTAACATCGACAACAAGGTGATCGGGCATATCTTCCGGTTTGCCCTTGATGGTCAGTGCATGGAGGATAATCAGCAGTTTTCCGCCTTTTTCAACACCAGCACTCTCACCGGAAACAGCAACCGGGACTTCGAGTTCAATAATCTCATCGGCAGAGAAGAGCTGGAAGTCGGTATGAATGATGCGATCGGTGACCGGGTGAAATTGGACCTCTTTGATAAAAGAGCGTTTGATTTTACCATCCGGGAACTGAAGATCGATAATATGTGATTCTGCCGAGTGTACCAGCTTTTTGAGTGCCAGTTCATTGACACTGACGGCAACGGTCTCTTCGCCCTTATGATAGATCACTGCGGGTACAATACCGGTCAAACGAAGCCTTTTTGCATCGTTCTTTTTGATGATGCGAGGTGTTACACCTAATACAATTGTTTCCATGCTCTTCCTTTATCTCTTTTATCGCTTGTGTTTAATGAAGATTCGTAAGTTTTTCGATGATATTTTTACTGTCGAACAGGCAACTGACAGAATCATCTTCATAAATACGCTTGATAGCTTCGCCGAAGAGGTTGCTGACCGTTACGGTTTCAATTTTCGGTGAATATGCGTGATTGGTGATAACCGAATCTGTTACGATCACCTTTTCAAGTATGGACGCGTCGATTCTTTCGATGGCCGGTCCCGAAAGAATCGGGTGCGTTGTTGCTGCATAAATTTTAAGGCCGCCAGCTTCACGGATCGCTTTTGCTGCGTTGACAATGGTACCGGCAGTGTCGATCATGTCATCAACCAGAAGGACGTTTTTGCCATTGACATCACCGATAATGTTCATCACTTCAGCAACGTTGGCTGCCGGACGGCGTTTGTCGACAATCACCAGATCAGTACCGAGTTCCTCTGCAAATTTCCTGGCAAGCTTGACACCGCCGACATCAGGGGATGCTACGACAAGGTTGTCGCGAAACTCTCTCTGGCGAATATGGTCAATCAAAATCACGCTTGAGTAGAGGTGATCAAACGGGATATCAAAAAAGCCCTGAATTTGCGGAGCGTGAAGATCCATGGTCAGAATTCTGTCAGCTCCGGCCTGGGTGAGCAGGTTGGCGACAAGCTTTGCTGTGATGGCGACGCGGGGGCGATCTTTTCTGTCCTGACGGGCATAACCGTAGTAGGGAATCACTGCAGTGATTCTTGCGGCCGAAGACCTTCTTGCGGCATCAATCATGATCAACAGCTCCATCAGGTTGTCGCCTGGAGGATTGGTTGACTGGATAATGAACATATCCGAGCCACGGATAGATTCCAAAAAGTTTACCGAAATTTCACCGTCAGAAAAGTTTTGAACTTTTGCGTTGCCAAGTGACATGTTGAGGTACTTAGCAATATTTTCTGCAAGCGCCGGATTGCTGCGTCCCGCAAAAATTTTAATGGGTTTTGCCATCGTGTCCTGCATATTCGGATGAAAGGGGTTATATTATGGCAGTACGGTTAACGCCCCATCCTGTTTTTAAACCCTTTTTGGGCAAAAACATTCAAGGGAATTCAAATATAATTAAAAAGGCCGAAAAGTTAATTAATTTTTTCCTCTTTCTAAAGGGAGTTTATTTGCTTGAAAAATATGACTATTAACGATATCCAGAACTACCTTCTGCAATTTTTTGATTCTGTTGAGTTGGAAGGGGATGGCGAGCGGTTGATTTCGGCTCCGGCGAAGATAGAAACCGCGCAAAAAGGGGAGGTAAGCTTTGTTGCCAATGACAAATATGCAAAATACCTCTCTTCCACGGAGGCCTCGCTTATTATTGTACATAACTCGGTTTCTGTTGATGAGTTCAGCCACGCCACTTCGTTTCTCAAGGTCAACGATCCCTATACAGCATTCGTCTTTCTCCTCAAAAAATTTGTAACACCCCGTGTTATCGCCGCAAAAGGCATTGATCCAACTGCGGTGATTGGTGAAGGGGTCACGCTGGGGGAGGGGGTCTCAATTGGAGCCTGCGTGGTGATTGGAGATCGCTGTTCAATCGGCCGCAACACAGTCATTGGCGCGCATACGGTTCTTCTGCACGATGTCTCTGTTGGTGACGACAGCACTCTTTTTCCTTCTGTGACCTGTTATGATGGCACAATTATCGGTAGCAGGGTGGTCATTCATTCAGGAAGTGTCATTGGCGCTGATGGCTTTGGTTTTGCTCCCCAGCGTGACGGCTCTTATGTCAAGATTCCCCAGATGGGTATTGTTGAAATTGGTGATGATGTTGAAATCGGGGCCAATGCGACCATTGACCGGGCCACCATGGGCAGTACGGTGATTGGCCGGGGAGCCAAGATTGATAATCTCGTTCAGATCGCCCATAATTGCAGGATTGGGGAAGATACGGTTATTGCCGCCCAGGCGGGTATTTCCGGCAGTGTCACACTTGGTCGTCAGTGCGTGATTGGTGGCCAGGCTGGATTTGCCGGTCATCTTGAACTTGCTGACCGCATACAGGTTGCTGCGCAGGCGGGGATTTCAAAATCCTTTCTCCAGCCTGGTATTGCGCTTCGTGGTTATCCGGCGCAGCCCATGCGCGACCAGTTGAAACATGAGGCGATGCTGCGTAACCTTGGAGCCATGAAGACGAAGCTCGATCACCTTGAGGGTGAGATGAAAGAGCTTGCCATGAAGTAGACGCGGTAGCCTTCTATTGCAGGCTGGTGTTCATATTCCAGTTGTAGGGCAGGTATCGGATGTGAAGGGAATCCAGGTTCTCTTCTATCCAGCCTCTTTTTTCCTCATCCATAGAGGGAAGCAGCAAGAGGATTATTTTGCGCGTGCTGCTGCCGAAATCTTCGCCATACCTCTGAAAGAGCGATGAAATCCAGAGCGTCTTGCTTTGGCTCTCAATCTTCATTCCCTCACGGTTGATAAAGCTTCTCGTTGCGGTGTCGAGCTGCCGGTCAATGAGCGCTGCATCGTAGAACTCTATGGGAGCGCAGGATGACGATGTGCAGAAGAGTGCGAAATGGATTCGGTAATCGAATGATGTTACCGTAAGCTGGCGGCGTTGATCGATCGCCGAAAAAGGTTTGAAGGGAAAGTGCGGGTGCGCCCGGTTATGGCGGAGTATGCCGTGCTCAATGTCATCAGGAGTAAAAAAAAGCCCGCCGACGGTGTAGCCAATCCGGCCAAAAAAATTCGGGATTTCAAACACGGAGCCCTGAATGTCGAATTCAATGACCGCGTGAATGATAAGCACGTTGTAGATATTGATCCAGAAGGCCTTTTTGTCAGCATCGTTTTGGAGATGCTCCAGATTGAAACTGTTGAGCGATCCTGCCAGGTGAAGGTATTGGGCAAACTCTTCGGAGTGCTTCAGCGCATTGTAATTGACCACGCCCTTTTCTGCATTGAAAAATGCTCCCTGCAGTCGTCCAAGCCTTTTTTTCAGTTCGGCTGCCAGAGCGATGGTGGGTGCAGGTTGAGCGCTTCGTTCAGGGTTGAGTATTGCCTGGAGGGGAATGTTTTGTTGTAACGGCTCTCCGCAGCGGGCCTCTTTTCCCGTTTCATGGAGACGGTTCTCGGCTGCCAGAATTGCGGCTACGGCATTGATATAGCCGATATGACTGAATGCCTGGGGAAAATTGCCCAGCATTTCATGCGTCGAGCTTTCAAATTCTTCGGAAAAAAGCCCGAGGTGATTTGATGCCTTTACGGTTTGCTTGAGCAATGCAAGAGCCTCTTCGCTCTTTTCTGAGAGCGCCAGGCACTCTACCAGCCAGAAGTTGCAGAGAATAAAACCTCCCTCTTCTCCCTTCAAACCATCTTCCGCCTTGTAGCGGAGCAGAAATCCACCCTGCATCAGCTTTTCACGGCAAGCATTGATCGTTCCCTGTACTCGTGAGTCTTTGGCGGGAAGGAAGCCGACAATCGGCAGCAGCAGGAGGCTTGCATCAAGCTCTGAAGAGCCATATTTCTGGACAAAACTGTTTGCCGCTGTGTCGAATCCTTTTGTCAGAATATCCTCCCGGATCCGTTCTCGCTCTTTCATCCAATGGGCAAGAGGGGCGTCAAAGCCGAAACGTCGGGCAATGGTGATTCCTCGGTCGAGGGCGACCCAGCACATCACTTTTGAATAGACGAAATGGTGCGGCCCATTGCGCACTTCCCATATTCCGTCATCGGGTTTTTGCCAGTTTTCAATGGCAAGAGTGCAGATTTCGCGGAAAAACGGCCAGAGTTCCTCATCAATTTTTCCTGCATAATCCGATAACCGGAGGGCAGCATCCATCACTTCACCGTAAATGTCCCACTGGTTCTGCCGGTGTGCATCATTGCCGATCCGTACAGGTCTTGAGTTGCGATACCCTTTCAGGTGGTTGAGCTCTTGCTCTTTCAGTCGGTCGTTGCCATGCAGGGTGTACATGATCTGCAGATTCCGGCTTCCGTATTTACGGTAGGTTTCATGCACCCAGCGGAGGTAGGCATCTGCTTCGGTGACGTGGCCGACGGAGAAGAGCGCTTTAAGGGTAAATGCGGCATCTCTCAGCCAACTGAAGCGGTAATCCCAGTTTCTCTCACCACCCAGAGTTTCAGGAAGGGAGGTCGTTGCTGCTGCGGCAATGGCACCTGTCGGCTGAAAGGTCAGCAGCTTGAGCAGAAGCAGGGAGCGGTTAATCATCGGGGTGAACTCTCCAAGATAGGCACATCGCTCGCCCAGACAGGGGAGTACCCAATCCTGCCAGAATATCCTGTTCTCCTCAAAAGGACAAGGGAGGGGGTCGCGGCTGTCATGGCTTCCGTAGCTCAGGTCAATATGCGCTTCATTGCCCGCGTCAAGCTGCAACGCCAGTCTCAGTTCTCCCGCACTGTTGCCGAGAGTGATGCTCTCAGAGCCTGATAAAGCAAGTGAAAGGTTTTTTTCACCAAAACTGACCGTAAAGTGGTTGGCGCTTTCTTCCGTAATGAATGGTACCACCATTGCATACTCTGGACGGGGAATCAGGATGAGCGTAAAGCGCATGGTGCCCCGGACGACCTTCAGACAGCGATGGATGCGATGCTTTGTCTTTTTGATGTGGGCATTATTTTCCACAACCATAAAGTCATGGAGCAGCGCTTCTGCGCCTTTTGTGTGGAACCGGCAGGAGAGAATATTGGTGTTGGCCAGATATTCCTGTTCAGAGCAGAAGGGTTCTGAAGGCTGAAGGCTGAAAAAGCCTCCCTGCTCATCATCGAGCAGGGAGGCGAAGATGGTCGGTGAGTCGAGCCACGGAAGAGAGCAGTAATCAATGGAGCCATCTTTTGAGACGAGAGCGGTAGAGTGGAGATCTCCGATAAGGCCATAGTCAGCAATGCTTAGGTACATTTCGTCATTCCTCTCTTTGTGCGTTGGGTAAAATGTTACGCAATTTACGAAAGATTCCTTGGTACCTGCGAGGAGTGGTGGTGCAGAATAGGTTTCGGAAGCGATATGTCTATGACAAAGGTAAATCGTGAGGGAAAGGAGAGCAGTACCTGATCAACTTCAAATTCAAAGGAGCAGATTCCGCTAAGGGTATGCAGGGTATCGCTTAGTGACTGTTTTCTGAGCGCCTTGTTGTGCAGGCGCACTCCAAGTCCGTCCCTTGTGGCAAGTTGTCCGAAATAGCCTCTCACTCCTTCGGGCGTTATGACGGTATGGGGAGAAAAGGTAGGAATAAGAACAGCCGATTCATGATAAAGCGCAGCAATGTCGTCGGCATTTCCGCTGCAAATTCGCGTAACCCATTGAAAGAGAACCTCTTCGGCAGTTTTAAAATAGATCATGGTCGGTGCGTTATGTTTTCCAAAGGAGAGTAAGCTGGCATAATCATCCATTTTGATCTGGCTTGTTTTGGATGGAGGGAATGTAACAAAAAAAGCCTGAACAGGTGGTGTCCAGGCTTTTTTTTAATTTGACAACTTGATTTTTAAAAAAGAGTCAATACCTCAACTCACCAGAATCTGCCTGGCGTTTGAGTTCGTCGTTTGCATAAATCAGCACTTCAACGCGGCGGTTAAGAATGCGCCCGAGTTTTTTTGTATGTTCTACAACGGTTTGATGCTGAGGAAAATTTATAATCTGATTTGTTGGTTTATATCTCCGACATCAGTAACCCTTTAAGACCAGAGTATCGTCATGAGCCGATTAAAAGAAGAATGGATTGATCGTCTTGAATCCGGCTTGCCACCGAAGGAGAGGATTGTCGAGCGTAACATAGCTATTACTGCTCAGTATGCGGCGTGGTATTTGCAGAAACCGGGGCTTTTCAAGTGGGCGGGGATGGCGGCGTTTGCTTCGCGGCAGGTTGGTATTGCGCTGGCGTTTTCTGAAATGATGCATGCTCCTGATCCTGTTGCCATTCTGGAAGAGACGCAGGATCAAGGTTTTTCATTTGATCCGGGAAGGTTGTTCCGTTCTGCCCTCAATAACCTCTTTTCTGTTCCCTCGTTTATGCACTCGGTAGCAGCCCGGCAGCTTTTTCTTGCCGATCTTGATGAAATCCGTCGTGGGAACAATACTATTTTTGCCGATATCGCATGGGCACATGCGGCCTATCTGGAAAGCGGCATTGGTGAGATTGTGAAAAACTGCAACGGAGAGGAAGATGAATACCTGCTGACAGGGTTCAGGATGATTGACGATGGCGCACGCATACTGGAAAAAGCGGGTAATGAAGAGGAGGCCCGCAGGCTGATATGGAATGGTAATGTGCTGTTGCTTCGTCAAGAACAGCTCAATACCTTGCAACCGGTTTTTGATGCGATCAGTCAGCAGGGAAGGATTGTTATTTCGTTTGGAAGCGAGCTTGATTTTTCCGGAGCGGTTGAAAACGTCAAAGCCTCGTTTTCATCTTTTTCAGGATATTTCGAAACGCTGACTGGTCTCAAGAGTGTCACTGACCGGGAGGATCGCTGGCATTGGATTGAAAACGATGTGTTGCCGTCGTGGGATCGTGTGGATGGTACTTATGGCGAAGGCTCCGGCCTGAAAAAGCAGCTTGAAGCATTTGCTGCCGGCGAATCAACCATGATGCATCAGGTCAAACAGTATGCAGCAAACCTGTTCCGTATTTCATGAACAGGCTGAACGGGAGGCTGTTTATTTTGGCCGGAGGGCTTCAACCGGGTTAAGGTTGGCTGCTTTCCACGCAGGGAAGAGTCCGAAGGTTATGCCGATACCGGAACAGACAACCATGGAGACGATGATCCAGACCCAGGGAAATATCGGCGGAAGGTTGAATTGCAGAGCAATGACGTTTCCCGTCACAATGCCTGCCAGAATTCCAAGTACCCCTCCGGCAATGGAGAGAAAAAATGATTCGAAGAGGAACTGGCGAAGAATGGTTCTTCGAGGTGCACCGATTGATTTTCTGATCCCGATCTCCCGGGTTCTTTCCGTGACGCTGACCAGCATGATGTTCATGATACCAACTCCGGCGGTCAGCAGGGCCATAAAGCTGATGATGAAGGCGCCGATACCGATGGCACGCTGAATATCGCGGAATGAGTCTATGAGTGATTCATTGGTTCTGATCTCAAAATCGTTGGGCTCCCTGACCGTAAGCCCTCTCGCAAGCCTCATGGCGCCGATTGCC
>CAIXCO010000041.1 GCA_903917955.1 uncultured Chlorobiaceae bacterium
CGGTTTTGCACCTGCGGCCGGTTTTGCATCTGGTGCCGGCTTGGCCGCTGGGGCTGGTTTTGCACTTGGAGCTGGCTTTGCGGCGGCTTTCTTGACCGGAAAAGCAGACTCCTGCGGAACACCGCATCTTCCAAGATTGACATTAAGCGGCTCCATGCGAAGCTTGCCGTTCTGCTCCTGGGGAAACCCTTTTGATTGTGCCTTTGCCTGCTTTGCTGCCGGCGCTAGCGATATATCTGGCTTTTGTACAGGATCGGCCATAAAAACCCTCCTCTTTAATTACATGATAAACTTTTAGGAGCAAAAGATCATTGCCGAAAAGAGGTTAGCCCCCTTCCGGCAATGATGTGGAATCAAGCAATCAGCTTCATCAGATAGTCTACGAGCTGTGTCAGCATAACCTGACCTGAAACGGCCGCATCACCAACCTGTGGAGGTAAGGGTGAGTCAGTTTGATAGAATCCGTTGCCGATGAAAAGAAAGACCAGCATGAAAACGCCACCAAAATAGAGGAACGTACCTGCCATCTTCGAATCTGATATCGTCAGCACCGGGAAGCGGAAGTTAACATCCCTGTTCAGGAACTTCTTCCCAAGCCAGCGAACGGTTCTTGTCTGGATATCAGCACCTTCAAGACGTGAACCGCGATCTTCAAACCATACAGCAAAACTGATAAACCATACAAGGTGGCCAATCATCAAAATGGTTGAGAGATGTGAACTTGAGAAAATATTCACGGTCTCTGTCCAGAAATAGTAGAAAATTCCGGACGTATAGTGATGATGAAGACCAGCAACAGAATCCCATGCCTTCGCATCGGCAGCAGGAACACCGTACATCATCGAAGCAATCCATGCACCATCTATGTACCAGCAGACGGCAGAAAGGCCTTTGACTCCCCACAGCATGGCAAACCAGAGCTGATCCTGAATCGAAACACCGCAGGTACCACCATAGACTGGCCCGAGGCAAGGGAAGGAGTAGGAATTTTTCTTGAGACCAAGATCATCCCAAAGCGGTGACGTATGTGAAAAGAATGCAATGCGAACGAGCGCTATCAACGAGAAGAGCGAACCGGCAACGATAACATGCACCATGACCCAGTCATTGATACTCGGATCGCGGAACATCCACTGGAAAATCGGAAGCGGTTTCAGCCAGTAGAACGACATCAGGATGTTCGTGCCAAAAAGATTCAGCTCACAAATGGTATTCCAGACAATAACAGCATAGACTGAAAGCATGGTTGCAAAGCAGAGCGCCATGACTGTACCGAGAATCTTGACCTGGACTTCCTGATCACGTCCCTTGGTAATAAAGACTGACTTGATCTGGCTGTAAAGACCGTTGAGCTGGATTTTAAGGAGATACTGACCACCATGATAAACACCGGCAAAAACATAGAGAACGCCGCAAATGATGTGGTTGAAGGTAATGAGATTAATCACAGTCCTTGCCATACCGAATGTGCCACCGTTCTTCGGCATGATGGCAAAAGCCTCAAAGTCGGCAAACTCTTTTGTACCAGAGATGACCCGGCCACCCTCCTGAACAAAATTATAGCTCACGCGGTTGAACGGCTCACCATACAGATAAAAAACCAGATTGTCGAGTTCCTTGTAATAGGCGGCAAACGACGGCTGCTGGAATGCAACAAAAGCAATACAGCCAAGTGCGATGTTAATGTAGCCGATTGCTGTCAGGTGTACAGAAAATGCAGCTTTCATGTCATCGTTCAGATGAGTGGCTGCATTCGGAGGGTTGTTCCACCAGTAAATCCCCATAGCAAAGAAAATAACCGCAAAGACAAACGACATGAAGGTCTCTGAGTTGATCTTCTGAAAATCAGGAATCGGCTCAAAACCAAGCACAAACCACATCAACAAA
>CAIXCO010000042.1 GCA_903917955.1 uncultured Chlorobiaceae bacterium
GTCATGCAATCAAAACCCCAAAAAGAGAGCCCGGAATTAATTGTTTGACGGGCCATCACAAGGCGATTGACTGTTTTTTCAATTGCTTGTTGAAGAGTTCGTACCGGTTCTTCATTGTTTTGTGTAACCAGTTGAGCCATGCCTGGAGTCATTCCGATCAGTTCAAAAAGCGCCTTGAGTGCGGGGAGATTCCACTCTCTTGGTTGTTCCAGATGCTTGAAGCGAATAAGTTCATCCATACCTGTGGCGGCAAGTTGCTGAAGCATGGTTGCATCAAACTTTTTACCGGGAATGGAGAGCACTGCGTCTCCGGAATAGACCAGTGCAGCAATGATCACAACAGCCCATTCCGGTTCAAGACGGGATGCACCAGGGTTCATATACTCTATGCCGTGGTCGTCCAGAAGAAGCTCGGTGTGGTTCAAAACCTGACCATGGCCTTTGCTCTTGAAAAGCTCCAGAATAAACCTGGCATGGCGCGACTTGTGAGGATCAATCCTTTCGCCATCAAGCAGTTCCAATGCATCAAGAACGGCGGTAGCCTGTTTGGTGCGGTTCTGCCCTGCAATGGCCCGCAAGGCATCCTGTGCAGC
This sequence comes from uncultured Chlorobiaceae bacterium, assembly GCA_903917955.1. Taxonomy (GTDB): domain Bacteria; phylum Bacteroidota; class Chlorobiia; order Chlorobiales; family Chlorobiaceae; genus Chlorobium. The sequence continues at coordinate 594 of CAIXCO010000042.1, forward strand.
CTGTGACCGGTTATTGGTCGTAATCAGCACCGAAAAACAGGGATAGTCGGGGGCCTGATCGGCAAAGTGAGGAGCCAGGCAAATACCAGCAATCGTGTTGAGCGTATCACGAAAGTTAATGGTTTCGTGGGGAAGAATTCCCGTAAGGTCACGGATGGACTTGCCCTTTGCCCACTCCATCATGGATTTTGTACGCCCCTGCCAGGTGACGTCAAAGGCGTCGCTGCTCTGTTTTTGAAGCCATTGCACCAGTTTTTTGAGGAAAAAGTTCGCTTTGGCTTCATACGTCGACTTGGCTGGCCCTGATGAAGTCGAAGCAAGATCAAGCGATGCGGCATAACTCTTGAGTGCCGTCATAAACTCTTCATCTCTTCCCTTGAGCCTGATGAAAACCTCGTCGTTCTGCTTGTCGTCCCTGAAACGCGGTGGGTCGTTCGGCTGAATAAAGTAGAGGTAAAAATCCCGTTGCGGAACCGCCGTCGAACGTTCATTTGGTGCTCCAAAAAAGAGGTAACCGGTTCGAGCGGCCTTGCGCTCCTGCCAGGTAAGGTCATGCTGCCAGATTTTGTAACCCGAAACCCAGGTTGCATCCTGACACTCCATAACCCTCTTCAGCGCTTCATAGTAAAAGCGGTCAAGCTGACTGTTATCCAGACTTTCAGCCCTTTTGTCAATCAGGGCATCGAAGTCGTCGGTTTTTTTAAGATCAAGATAGAACTGGCGATTGACGGCATTGAACGAGATGAACTGTCCGCTGACCGTTTTGATAATCTCTTTTAAAACAGTTTCTACATGGGTTTGCAGATCCTTGTCAGGCTCATCGCTGCCCATGTCGGCAATCAATGGTTCATAAAGAAAAAGGCGGTCACGAAGTTCTTCAGCGGATGCACCCATCGGAGCATAGATATCGCCCGTGGTCAGGCGATGCACCGAAAGAGCGTAAATAAGCCGCAAGGCCATCGGCTTGTATTGTTTGCGGGTAATCGCATTTTCAATACGTGATTCGAGTACCTCACTGCATTCAATGACCGCTCTGATTTCCGGGAGCGTGCGGAATGAGGCATTCTGTCGCAGCGTGCCCCAGTAGCTGTCGAAGGCAATGACTCCGGGTTCATACGGCGGCACCTCTTTGTCGAGAAGGGCTTTTATGCTGAATGAGAGGGTTTTAAGCACTTCACGCTTTTCTACGACCGTAACCCGCTCAAAAGTATCTATGTAATCGGGGTGCACAGGAAAGAGACGCACGAACTCATCCATGCGTTCGTTAAGCCCGCTATAGAATCGGGCAAAAGGGAGCAGGTATTCCCGAATGCGGGCCTGCTGCTCAACGCTCTTCTTGAGCAGGCGCTCTGCTACCACAAACTTGACATCATTTCGAGCAATGAGAACCTGCTCAAAACGGTCTTTTACCCTGCGGATACTGTCGGCAACAAAGGCAAAACGGTGGCTTTCAAAAATGGCTTCCTGAACACCAGCCAAAAAGCGGAAGCGCAGATCTTTACATACTTCGCCAATCTCTCGAAGGAAATTGAGGTCCAAAATAAGTTCGTGATCCTTACGGCTGCGCAGGTAGTCCAGCAATTCATCGACCACAAGAAGCAACCCCTGCTCGGGATAAACCTGAGCGAACTTCTCCATCATGTCCTCAAATGAGCGCTTATGGCTGCTAATAGTATCCGCGTCGGGAAAAACATACTCAACCCCAAATTTATCGAGATGTTCTTCCAGTTCAGAAACAAGGATATCCCGCAGTGACATGGTGGTAGCACCAATTTCGGTGCGGATCACCTTGAACCGGCCAGCGATCTGAGTAGCGCTATCACGAACAACCGAGTGGCTTAGCCTCTGGAGCAATGATGCATCTGCGGCAATGCTTGAAATTACCGACATCAGGTGCGATTTACCGGTACCGTAGTTACCCACTACCAGCAACCCTTTGTTGTCGGCAGGATGATCGAATTGCAACTGGGGAAAAACAAGATGCGTAAGGCGGTCAGCCATTTCGTCGGAAATGACATAGGTCTTGACAAATTGCTCGGCGGCACTGGTTTTGTTTGCATCGCGCAACTGAACAACCGACTCGATAGGGTCAAACTGTAGAAGCTCTCCGTATTTCATACTCCCTCATTTTTATGTGCACCTTCAAGAGTTGCTGTGCCGTCCATAGCGACAAAAAGCAGCTCTCTACCATCGTACTGTCGGTATTCCGGATGTCCGGTTTCGGCATAGACGAGCCTGCCTTGTTCAATTTTTCCATTCCAGGCAGCTACAACCGAGCGATTTCTCGACATGAGCTGCAGCAGTTTCAATGGGTCTTGCTTCAGCCGCTGATCGAAAAGAATTTCGATGTTATCAAGCACCACCGTTACCTGCTTTGTATCCAAAATTTTATCCAAAATATCCGGCAAGTGAAGCACTCGCTGCTTTTCCGACAACCCAAGCAACTCCGCCGATAGCAGCAGATTGATATTGATGACTTCGGTCCCGATTTCTCCGGCAAATTCACGAAGAACCGTTGTCTTGCCTGAGCCACTCTCTCCTACGACCAAAACCAGACGATGATAGAGCCCTTCTGCGGCACGGAGTGATTGTTTTATCTTCTCTTGAATCGCTTCAGCCATTATAGGGAGTTCATTGCTTTTTATTATCAGATTTTTCTACAGGAGAAGTCGCACCACCGGCTTTCACCCATGTATCTACCTCCTCCTTCCTGAATTTCCAGAGACGTCCCATACGATGAGCAGGCATGGCATGTTTGTCAATCCACTTATAAACAGTGTCCTTACTGACACCAAGGTGACTGCAAATCTCATGGATCGATAACCAACGGTCTTCAATTCCGACCATTTCTCAATCTCCCCTGACGCTGTTGATTTTTAAAAACTGTAATTCGATGCAGTCAACAACTGAACGAGTTAACTATTCAATACAAATGGTTTTAAATATACGAATCTCTTGCGTATTTATAAACGATCTCGCCTGATATTAACCGATATTGCTTAACCAATTGAGAGAATGTTCAAAAGGAAGGTGGACGCTGAACTAAAAAAGCAATCCATACTCTTTTTTTCCTCCAGCCCTGTTTCATCCATACGATTGCTTTGTCTCAAATAATTTTTGTTTGAAGAGTATAAATCTGGGCGGCAGCCATCCACAAAACCAATATTGTCAAATGAGATACCAGAGTGGCCTCGAACTGCTCGGGAGTGATGCCGGAGGCCATGAGGCTGGTGACCTTTCCCGCCTCTTTTTCAGGGTCGAACACATTCAGAAAGGATTCCGGGTCACCGAGGTTCTTGTTGGCCTGCTCATCCTTTTTTTGCAGGATTTCCAGAATCCTCAAATCACCCTTGATGCGCTCCTGAAAGTCTGACCGACCTGAAAGCATCCGCGCTAACCGGGCACGTCTTGAAAGGCCATCTTCGTTCGCTCGTGCGGCGACATTGTGGCACTCGTCAATGATGATGATGTCCCACCATGCATTTTCAAGATAGTTCCGGTACTCCAGATTGTTTTTGAGCGTATCAACGGAGATGATGGTGCGATCGTAGTAGTTGAAAGGATTGTGGTTGCTGGGAATGGTATTGCGAACCCGTTGCAGGCCAAGAGAGTCGAGCCGGACCAATGGTATTGAAAAACGGCTCCAGAACTCCTTTTGAAACTGGGTCAACATGCTCTTGAGCGTAATGACCAGAATGCGCTGACCTCGCCCCCGCTGAATCAGTTCAGTGGTTAAGATACCTGCCTCAAGCGTTTTGCCCAAACCAACAGCGTCGGCCATCAGAATGCGCTGCCGAGGCTGTTTCAGCGCCTGCAATGCCGGATCGAGCTGGTAAGGCACCAGATTCATGACGCCTCGATGGCCAAGATGAATACCCCGATCATTGGGAATGCTCCGGCGCCGCAGAGCCTCAATGTAGAGGAAGGCACTGTTAAAGTGAGAACTGGTATCCAGAGCAAGCTCCGTCTCTGCGGGGTCAAGAATAAGAATATCATCCTCAAGCTTCGTCAAAAACTGAACCGAACGCCCACGCACCAGGTCGGAGACCCCATCACAACTCAGTACATAGCCGCCATCACTGGAGCTGTCAACACGACGAACAAGCCACTCCTCATCTCGTATCACAACTCTGGCGCCCGGGGCGAAAATACTCATGATCTTACTTCGATCGAATGGTTAAGTGAAATTTGTTGCGGTCAATGCCTGACAGCTCAATTCATGTTCAGAATAATGGCTTTTACCACCGGGTACCTCCAATTTCAGGCACTGGTAACGGATTAGGTTGTTTTTTCCAAGTATTCTTTCCGGACAAAGGTCATCCAGTTTCGGATTTTCGGAAGCTCACAACCAGATAATTCAAGCGGAGATTTCCCCCTTCGAGTCAAGAATTCGGA
>CAIXCO010000043.1 GCA_903917955.1 uncultured Chlorobiaceae bacterium
CCACGGCGGTCGGTCTCCCATTTTCTGGAGGAAAAAAGAGTCGAGTATGTTGACGGGCTGAAACTGACCTTCAGCTCACGTCCCCTTGCACTGCTCATGATTGCAAACTATATCTACACCTTTGCCATCGTTAACATGCAGGTCGCCTCAATCCTCCTCTGGAAAGAGTATTTCATGGCTACCGACGAGCAGATCGGCTACATTTTTGCCTATGTCGGTATCTGGTCGGTCGTTGTGCAGGGCGGTCTTATCCGGAAGCTGATCAAAAAACTGGGCGAACACAAGCTTTTTTTCTGGGGCCACCTCTTCACCTTTATCGGCGTCTTTTTTGTGCCTTTTGCGCCGCAAAATTCGCTCTTCACTCTCGGATTGGTCATCCTCTTCTTTTTTGCTATCGGCACCAGTCTGGTTGCCCCCATCAACCTCTCCATGATTTCGCTCTACAGCTATAAACAGCAGCAAGGGCAGATTCTCGGCCTCTCACAGTCCGTCAACTCCTTTGCCCGTATCATGGGGCCTTTCAGCGGAAGTATCCTCTACGGCATGAACTTTCACGCACCCTATATTGTCGCCGGAATTCTGACCGTTGCCGGTGCGGTCATTGCATTCAGCCTCTTCAAGTATAAAATTGAGGCACTTGATCCTGGAACGGAAACAAGCAATGGCTGATCAAGCGTCGTTATCACTACAGACAGGAACTTTATGAATATTGGCGTTATCGGAGTTGGCAAGCTTGGAGAGTTTCATACAAAGCTCCTCACGGAAATCGCACGGGACTGGAAAGATATTCACTGCGCGGGAGTCTATGATCTCGACACAAAGCGGGCCGAAGAGATGGCTGCAAAATATGGGGTCACCAGCTTCAGCTCACTTGAACTTCTCGCAAAGAAGTGCGATGCGGCCATCATTGCCACCACCACAAGCTCACACTACGAGATTGCCCGTACCCTGCTCGGCGAGGGGTTGCACCTCTTTATTGAAAAGCCCATCACCACAACGGTTGAAGAGGCCGATGAACTGATTCGGCTCGAAAAAGAGAATGAAGTACACATACAGGTTGGTCATATTGAGCGCTTCAACCCGGCACTGCGAGCGGTTGAGGCCCATATTGGTCGGCCCATGTATATTCAGGCTGAACGGCTGAGCGGTTTTTCGCGTCGGGTTACCGATGTTTCTGTGGTGCTTGACCTCATGATTCACGACATCGACCTGGTGCTCTCGCTCATCCCCTCCGAAATCAAAAACATTTCCGCTTCAGGGGTCAAGGTCTTCTCGAACGAGCTCGACATGGCGACCGCCAGAATTGATTTTGTCAACGGTGCAACCGCAAATGTTACGGCAAGCAGGCTGAGCCGCAACAAAATGCGCAAGCTCCGTTTTTTTTGCGACAACCCGAAAAGCTATGCTTCGCTCGACTTTGCAACAGGTAAATCGGAGGTTTTCAGGCTTGTGCAACAGGGTGAGGCCTCTTCAAAAAATCCGATCAAATCTTTTGCGGCACGCAAAATACTTGAACAGTTCGGTGAAATCCATGAGACCATGCAGGGGATGGTGCTTGACCATATTAATCCGGACATTCCAAAAACAAATGCGCTGCGCGACGAACTTGAACATTTCATCAATACCGCCAGAAACAACACACCGGCGACGGTCAGCTCTTTGGACGGGCGACGGGCAATAATGGTTGCAGGCAAAATCGCAGAGGAAATTGCCGCCAATGCAGCCTTACGTGAATGACTGATAATTGCAGAGCAAACAGGTAATGACCACAATTCCACAACCATCCATTCCGGAAATCCTCTACCGTATCGGCGACATGGCCGATAGAAGCGGAGTCGGCTGTTATCTTGTTGGTGGCTATGTCCGCGACATGATGATGCAGCGCCCCTGTACAGATATCGATATCATGGTCATCGGTGACCCCGTTCCATTTGCAAAAACGGTACGCGACGAACTGAACGGTCGGAATTTTGTCCTTTTTGAGCGCTTTCGCACCGCACAACTGGAGCTTTCAGACCCGATGGGCACCTTCAAGGTTGAACTTGTCGGGGCCCGCAAAGAGTCATACAACAGCGACTCAAGAAAACCGGTAACACTGATCGGGACGCTTGATGACGACCTTTCACGACGGGATTTCACCATCAATTCGCTTGCCCTTGTGCTCAACCGGGAAGGGCGAAACGAGATCATCGACCATTTTCATGGAAGGGAGGATCTGGGTGCTCGCATCCTCAGGACGCCGCTTGACCCCTTGCAGACCTTCTCGGATGACCCGTTACGCATGATGAGGGCTGCTCGCTTTGCGGCCCAGCTCGATTTCACCCTTCTTCCTGAAGTTCTTGAGGCAATGAAGGTCATGAGCGAAAGAATCAAGATTGTTTCGATAGAGCGAGTGAGTCATGAATTGTTCAAAATCATGCTCTCCCCCCGACCCTCGAAGGGGTTGATTATCCTCTATGAAACCGGGCTGCTAAAAGAGATCCTGCCCGAAGTTGCCGCCATGGCTGGCATTGAACAGGTTGACGGTCTGGGACACAAGGATACCCTCTTCCACACCTTCAAGGTTATCGACAATCTTGCTCCACACTCTGATAACCTCTGGCTCAGAATGGCTGCGCTGCTGCACGATATTGCCAAGCCTGCTACAAAGCGGTTCAGCAAATCTGCAGGATGGTCATTCCATGGCCACGATGCCGTTGGCACCCGAATCGTAGCCAAACTCTTCCGCCAGATGCACTGGCCGCTCGACCCGCTCGACTACGTCCAGAAAATGGTACGCCTCCATCACCGCCCGATCCCACTCTCAAAAGAGGAGATTTCCGATTCGGCCATCCGGCGGTTGATGTTTGATGCCGGAGAGGATTTGCAGGATTTGATGAACCTCTGCCGGGCCGATGTCACCAGCAAAAATCCGAGAAAGGTATTACGGATCATGAGCAACTTCAACCATGTTGAAAAAAAAATTGCTGAAGTTGGCGAAAAGGATCAGCTCGCCAAATGGCGTCCCCCTCTGAGCGGCGAGGATATCATGACAACGCTCGACCTGAGTGAGGGAAAGATGGTGGGTATCATCAAAAAAAGGATGGAAAATGCGGTCATAGACGGCCTCATCCCCTACGACCGCGATGCGGCTCTCGACTATATCCGCCAGGTCTACCGTGAACTCAGTGACGAAACAAGCGGAGGCAGGAAACAATGACAGCTTTTGACGGGAAGTGTGGTTTTTCATGGTTCCGGTCACTATATTCCACAAATTTACAGTTAACAACACTAAACCGAAAGAACAAAAGTGATCCCACGTTATTCACCCAAAGATATTTCAGCCATCTGGACCGATGATGCAAAATTTGAACGCTGGTTACAGCTCGAAATTGCCGCCGTTGAGGCTCGCATGGAGGTTGGTCTTGTACCCGCAGAGGCGCTGGCAACCATAAAGCAGAAGGCCGCGTTCAACGTTGATGAAATTCTTGAGATTGAGAAAGAGACGAAACACGATGTCATTGCCTTTTTGACCAATGTCGCCAACCATGTCGGTCCTGATTCACGCTATATCCATGAAGGGCTTACCTCTTCGGATGTGGTTGATACCTCCCTTGCCATGCAGATGCGCGATGCAGGAAAAATCCTTGTTGCCGATATTGAGCAACTGGTAGCGGTTCTTGCAAAGAGGGCGGTAGAGTTTAAATACACCCTTGAGATGGGCAGAACTCACGGCATCCATGCTGAGCCAACCACCTTCGGCCTGAAACTGCTCTTGTGGCACCAGGAGATGCTCAGGAACCTCGACCGGATGAAAAAGGCTGTGGCGATTATTTCTGTTGGAAAAATCTCCGGAGCGGTAGGTACCTATCAGCACCTTTCGCCCGATATCGAAGCTGCGGTCTGCCGCAAACTCGGTCTTGAACCCTCCACTATTTCAACACAGATTCTCCAGCGCGACCGCCACGCTGAATTTGCCACTACCCTGGCTATCATCGCCTCTTCAATCGAGAAATTCTCCGTTGAGTTGCGCCACCTGCAGCGTACGGAAGTGCGTGAGGCTGAAGAGTTTTTCAGCAAGGGACAGAAAGGCAGCTCTGCCATGCCCCACAAGCGCAACCCTATCACCTTCGAGCGCCTTACCGGCCTTGCCCGCGTGGTTCGCTCAAACTCTCTGGCGGCCATGGAAAACGTCGCACTCTGGCATGAGCGTGATATTTCGCACTCATCGGTTGAGCGCATCATCATGCCCGACTCGACCACCGCGCTCTGCTACATGCTGCGCACCTTCAGTGAAGCAGTCGATACGCTGCTTGTCTATCCGGAGAGGATGGAGGAGAACTTCAACTCATCCTACGGCCTTACCACCTCACAGACCATCCTTCTTGCCCTTACCGCCAGAGGGTTGACCCGTGAAGAGGCTTACCGTATGGTACAGCGTAACGCCATGGAGAGTTGGTCGACCAAGGTGCACCTGCGCGAACTGGTGCTGAAGGATGAAGAGTTGCTGCAGCACATCAACCCCGAAGAGATCGCTGAGTTCTTCAGCGCCGAAAATATCCTGAATAAGCTGAAGAGCAGTGTTGATATCATTTTCGAACGCAACGGTCTGTAAACAACAATGGAGATGAAAAAGCGTCCGTTCAAATATCTTGGGATTACCCTTTTTCTTGTCGGACGCTCTCTCTTTGCTGCGTTTTTTCTTTACGGCTTCTGGCACAAGCTGGTAAAGGGGTGGCTCTGGAGCGACCTCATGCAGGGATTTTTCACCAAACGGCTTGGTGAACTTCCCGCTGGCTCCTTTCAGGCCATCTACCTTGAGCAGTTTGCCATACCCCTCGCTTTCCCGATCGCGTGGATAGTAACCATCGGCGAGCTTCTTATCGGTCTCGGACTCGTTTTCGGCTTTGCGGTCAGGGCAAATGCCGCTTTTGCTCTCTTCATGGTGCTGAATTTTGCTGCTGGCGGCTACTACAACCTTTCCCTGCCTCCCTTTATGCTCTTTGCGATAATGATGATGCTCTTTCCGTCAGGCCACTGGCTCGGGCTCGACAA